>NZ_JBEXIJ010000013.1:136809-143157 GCF_040608495.1 Micromonospora sp. NPDC005174
ATCTCGTACGACGGTTCGAGTCATGTGGTGTCGCAGGTGTCCGGGGACGGCACGGTGTTCAGTGCTTTCACGGACAAGGGTGCGACGCATGCGGCGCTGCCTGATGGTGGTGTAGCGGCCATCTCGTACGCCGGTGATGGCAGTACGTGGTCGTTCGACGATGGCTCGCGGGTGTCGTACGACGGTTCGAGTCATGTGGTGTCGCAGGTGTCGGCGGATGGCACGGTGTTCAGTGCGTTCACCGACAAGGGTCCGACGCATGCGGCGCTGCCTGATGGTGGTGTAGCGGCCATCTCGTACGCCGGTGATGGCAGTACGTGGTCGTTCGACGATGGCTCGAAGGTGTCGTACGACGGTTCGAGTCATGTGACGTCGCAGGTATCCGGGGATGGCACCGTCTTCAGCGGCTTTGATGCTCAGAGCCGTCCGACGCATGCGGCGTTGCCTGATGGTGGTGCGGCGTCGATCGGCTATGGCCCGAAGGGCAGTGTCTGGTCGTTCGATGACGGTTCGAAGGTGTCGTACGACGGTTCGAGTCATGTCATCTCGCAGGTGTCGGCTGACGGCACGGTGTTCAATGCGTTCACCGATGTCGGTCCGACGCATGCGGCGCTGCCGAACGGTGGCGCTGCGTCGATCAGCTATGCCGCGAACGGCGGCAGCGTCTGGTCGTACACCGACGGTTCGCGGGTGTCGTACGACGGCTCTAATCATGTGACGTCGCAGGTAGCGGCTGACGGCACGGTGTTGAGTGCTTTCACTGATCAGGGTCCGACGCATGCGGTGTTGCCCAATGGTGGTGGAGTCGCGGCGATCGCGTATGCCGGTGACGGCAGTACGTGGTCGTTCGATGACGGCTCGCGGGTGTCGTACGACGGTTCGGATCATGTGGTGTCGCAGGTGGCGGCTGACGGCACGGTGTTGAGTGCTTTCACTGATCAGGGTCCGACGCATGCGGTGTTGCCGAACGGTGGTGGTGCGGCGTCGATCAGTTATGGCGCGAAAGGCGGCAGCGTCTGGTCGTTCGATGACGGTTCGCGGGTGTCGTACGACGGCTCTAATCATGTGACGTCGCAGGTAGCGGCTGACGGCACGGTGCTCAGTGCTTTCACTGATCAGGGTCCGACGCATGCGGTGTTGCCCAATGGTGGTGGAGTCGCGGCGATCGCGTATGCCGGTGACGGCAGTACGTGGTCGTTCGATGACGGCTCGCGGGTATCGTACGACGGTTCGGATCATGTCGTGTCGCAGGTCGCGGCTGACGGCACGGTGTTGAGTGCATTCACTCATCAGGGTCCGACGCATGCGGTGTTGCCGAACGGTGGTGGTGCGGCGTCGATCAGTTATGGCGCGAAAGGCGGCAGCGTCTGGTCGTATGACGATGGTTCGAAGGTGTTGTACGACGGTTCGGATCATGTGGTGTCGCAGGTCGCGGCTGACGGCACGGTGCTCAGTGACTTCACCGATCAGGGTCCGACCCATGCGGTGTTGCCCAATGGTGCTACCGCGTCGATCAGCTATGGTGCCAAGGGCGGCAGTACGTGGTCGCACGACGATGGTTCGAAGGTGTCGTACGACGGTTCTAATCGTGTGGCGTCGCAGGTGGCGGCGGATGGCACGGTGTTGAGTGCTTTCACCGACAAGGGTCCGACGCATGCGGTGTTGCCCAATGGTGGCACGGCGGCGATCAGTTATGGCCCCAAGGGCGGCAGCGTCTGGTCGTACGCCGATGGCTCGAAGGTCTCGTACGACGGCTCCAATCGTGTGACGTCGCAGGTAGCGGCTGATGGCACGGTGTTCAGTGCCTTCACCGACAAGGGCCCGACCCATGCGGCGCTGCCGAATGGTGGTGCGGCGACGATCAGTTACGGTGCCAAGGGCGGCAGCGTCTGGTCATATGCCGACGGCTCGAAGGTGTCGTACAACAGTTCCGGTCACGTCACCTCGCAGGTGTCGGCCGACGGCACCGCGTTCAGCAGGTTCGACAGTCAGGGCCGTCCGACGCACGCCACCATGCCCGGCCCTGGTGACGTGACGGTCAGTTACACCTCCAACGGTGCCAGCACCTGGTCGTACGCCGACGGAACCCGGGTGCAGCGGAACGCCGACGGCGCGATAACCCGCGAGACCACGTCCGACGGCACCGTGTTCGACCGGTTCGACTCGGACGGGCGGCCCGTCCACGGCAGGGTGCCGGGAGCGGACGGTCAACCCCCGCAGACGGTCACCATCGCCTACAAGCCGAACGGCGAGTCCACCTGGACGTACCACGATCCCGGCGGCGGCACGACGATGACGCTGACCCGGAGTGCCTCCGGCCAGCCGCTCACCATGGTCCAGGACGGCTGGACGTTCCGGAGCTTCGACGGTGACGGCCGGCCCACGGCGGGTAACGGGCCGGACGGTTCCGTCGCCATCAAGTACGGAGCGAACGGCACCAGCACCTGGACGTTCACCGACGCACACAATGGCCGCACTGTCATCGAGCGGAACGCGGGTGGCCAGCCGATCACGATGATCTCGGACGGCTGGACGTACACCAAGTTCGATGGAGAAGGCCGCCCGCTTGTCGGCCACAAGCCGGGCGAGAACGGAGGTGCCGGGGAAACAGTCACCATCAGCTACGGCCATGACGATTCCAGTGTCTGGAAGTACGGTGACGGCACGGTCATCACGAGGGCCGGGAACGGCCGGGTGACCAGCCTGGTGGCCGATGGGTGGACGTACACCAAATTTGACGACCAGGGGCGGCCCACCTACGGCACCAAGGACGGCAAACACATCTCCATCTCGTACCAGGGTGACTGGACGGTGACGAGATACCCGGACGGCACGACGATCGGAACGGACTCCCACGGTCGTCCGATCTATCAAATCAACCCGGACGGTAGCCGGTTCGAATTCCGCGTGGAGATCCCGAAGCTGCTCCAGGCGAAGAACGTCGTAGCGGCCCAGGCCGGTCTCCTGGACGGGCACTTGGCGAACCTGAAGACGCAGGCCGAAGCGATCTTCGACGCCTGGCAAAGCCCCGCCGGACGACAGTACGAGGCGGTGGTCGGACGGATCACCGCGGTCAGCAACGACGTGCAGAGCATCCTCCACGACTCGGTCGTCGCGCTCGGGAAAGCCTACGACCAGTACGTGGCCGCCGAGGGCGGCAATCTCAAGAACCTGACCCCGGTCAACTTCAATTCGGACGGGTCAGCGACACCTCGATAAACCCGGAAGGGTGGACAAAATGCAAAGAGTTCAAGTAACTCCTCAGATGGTGACCGACGCGGCCGCCAGCTGCGATTCCACGAACTCCGAGATCGACGCGGAACTCGCCTCGCTCAGGTCTTTCGTGGTCAATCTTCAGGCGCAGTGGCACGGTGTTGCCTCTGACCAGTTCAACGCACTGATGACCGACTTCGACATCTACGGCAAGATGTTGCACAACGCCCTGGCAGACATCGCCACTGGCCTCCGCGGAAATGCCGTCAACTACGTCGACACGGAAATTTCCAACATCAACAGCCTGGTCGCCGTCAACGGCGACATCCCCGGTGCCCGGCTCTGACTCGACAGCTCTGACTCAACAGCAAGGAGTACGTCATGGGTGACCCCACGAGCAGCAGCCTCTGGGTGCCGTTGGAGTTGGAAACCGCCGGTGGGCAACTCAACGGCCGAGCCAACGAGATCGTCGGTCAGCTCGAAGCGCTGAAGAGCAAGCTCCTCCCGCTTGCGGATACGTGGCAGGGCGATGCCAAGGAGAACTACGAGGGTCTTCAGAACGAGTGGAACCTCGCCGCGGATGGACTCTTCGGGCCGGACGGAGTTCTCGGGTTGATCGCATCAGCGTTGAACCTGAGCTGGAACAACTACTCGGAGTGCGAGTGGACGAACCTCAGGACCTGGCGGCCGCAGGGCTGAGCGGAAGCGGCGGGGGCGGTGTCGGGAGATCCGCACCGCCCCCGCCGTTGCGTGATTGGCCTCAGTCCGGGTCCGGGGCCCAGGAGGCGCGGTCGGCGCCCGCGTACATCTGACCGGCGTCGTTGAGCTTGCCGATGAACGTACCGACCAGATGGATCGCCGTTCCGCAGCCCTGGAGCAACTGGTTCTGGGCATGCACGAGCTTGGCGGTCTCCTCTGGATTGGAGTCCTTCGCGTCTGCGTAGGTGCCTTCCGGATACGAGAAAATGTTGGTGTTGGTGAAGTCACTCGAACTATCCATGTTGTTCTCGTGGTAGTGCGGAATCAGGGCCTCCGGATTCTCGGCGAAGAAGATCCATGACTCCTGGCTGACCACCTCGTCGCGAAAAGCCTCGAACTGGGCGATTTGATTCTGGGCCTCGTGCAGAAGCGTCTGCTCCGCGGAATGGACAGTGTCCAGGTGGACCGTGAACGAGCCCATCATCGGTTGCCCCGGTTCGAGCGGGACCTTCTTGTCGTCGACCAGGATGCCGTTGTCGTTGGTCGGACGACCGTACGAATCCTTGAAGCCGCCGGCGCCGTCCGCCTGGACATCGGGTGGCTTCGGCGCGGCGCTCGCCGGGTCGGTGTAGTTGCCGTTGTCGCCGTTTATCGTCTTGGCGTCTGGCCAGGTCTGGGTCAGATCAACGACGTTCGAACCTTCGTTGGGCATACCCGACTCTTACGGGCGCACGACGAAACGGGCAACGTCCTCGTTGAGGTGACCCGTTGTTCCCGAACGGGGCCGTGCGGCCGATCCGCCCAGCTCCTTAGTTTGGGATCCAGTACCCGGAAACCGAGGAGCAACCGTGACGGTCCCCTTCCCGTCGGACGCCCCAACGTCGTACGAAGACGCTGCCAAGGCGATCTACGTGAGGCCGAGCGTGATGCACTACACCGCACACGTGTCGATGAAGGCCGAGATCGAAGCGATCGTCGAGTGCTGGAACGTGATCGCCGATACGTGGAAGGGCCTGCAACTCAGCTGGGTCGGGGAGTCGGCCGCCGCGGCGAACGCTTTCAACGAGAGGCTCGACAAGGTGCAGGCTGAGCTGTTCGGCGAACCCGAGGGCGACGGCAGCACCGGCAAGCCCGGCATCTTCGGTCTGGTCCGGGGCGTTGCGCTCCAGGCGGCCAGCAACTACGACAACGCCGAGCACAGCGTCTTCCATGTGTTCGACGCGCTGAGCGAGGGGCTGGGAGCGACCGGCCAAGCAGACGGTAAGCGGCCGGAGAATTCCACCTACAACCCCATCCAGATCACTTACGGCGACGTCTGATCCGATATCCGTGACCTATCCCGACATCCCCCCGAGTCACGCTGACCCCGCGAAGCTGCGTGCTCTCGCCCAGAAGTGGGACGAGCAGGCCGGCCGCTTGGACAGCTACGGCAGTCTCGTGCGGTCCAGCGCCGACGGGATGCTGTGGGAGGGGCAGGCCCACAACGCCATGCGTCTGGCCGCCGACAAGGTGGTCGAGCAGGTCGGCAAGGCGGCCCAGGGGGCCCGCGAGTTCGCGAACCAGCTCCGCGAGTTCGCCGGCAAGTTGGAGGAGTTCCTCCGGAAGCAAAAAGTCGAAGCCATCATGCAGGCCCTCCTCGGCGTGTTCGGGGTCATCCTGCTCGTGGTCTCGTTCGTCCTCGGCCCTATTCTCGCTGCGGTCGCCGACATCCTCATCGGAATGACGAGCCTCACCGGCTTGGCCCGAACGATCGCCACCCTCGTGCTCGACATCGCCCTGGGCGTCCTGACGTACGGAGGGCTGCAGCTCGGCTTCGACATGGCCGCCGGGGGTATCGCCCACGCCGCCGTGCCGGGAAGCGGACGTTTCAAGCCGGACGCCGCCCGGGAAGGCATCAGCGTCGGTCTGGCCGGCCTCATGGGTGGTCTCGGCTCCATCCGTGCCCTGCCGGGCCTTGGCCGCGGTACGCCCAAGGGCGGTGCGGGCAACGTCGTCGACGTGCCCGTCACGCCCTCGACCTCCAAAGGTGTCGGAAACGTCGGTGAGATCGGCGGCACCGTCAGACCGGGTGGCAACTCACCCCTGTCGGCGACGCCGCACCTGGACGCCGCTGCCGGTGGGCCCAGGACGGGAACGCAGCGGGCAGCCGGTCCTCTGGAGGGGACCCCCAATCACGGACCGCTGTCCAGTGCCCGGATCACCGCAGGTGCGGAGCATCAGTTCGACGCGTCGGGTGGAGCGCTGGGTGGGCGGGGCAATGCGGCGTTCGAGAGAGTCGCCGGGACCACGGCCGAGGGCGGCGTGCCGGGGACTCCGCGCGCGCTGAGCGGAGACGGCCCGGCGAGCGTTGTCCGCAGGCCCTCGATCGGAGACCAGCTGGGGACTCCGCGGGCCTCCCTGGACGGCCCGTCGGCGGTCGGGCCGTCCGTTCCCCGG
>NZ_JBEXIJ010000013.1:143256-183838 GCF_040608495.1 Micromonospora sp. NPDC005174
GGTTGGCGTGGATGGGCCTCCGACGGTCGGGCAGGGCGCTTCCCGGCTTGCTGGGGACGTGCACCCGTCGGGCGGGCCGGGCGTTCCCCGGGTTGGCGTGGATGGGCCTCCGACGGTCGGGCAGGGCGCTTCCCGGCTTGCTGGGGACGTGCACCCGTCGGGCGGGCCGGGCGTTCCCCGGGTTGGTGCGGACGGGCACCCGGCGGTCGGGTCGGGCACCCGGGTCGGTGTCGACGGGCCTCCGACCGTAGGGCCGGGCGTTCCCCGGGTTGGTGTGGACGGCCCCTCGGCAGTGGGGCCGGGTGCTGCTCGGGCTGGTGTGGACACGCCCGCGACGGCCAGCCCCGGTAGTTTCCGGGCGGGTGCTCCGGAGGTTTCGTCGAGCACACGGATGCCTCCGGTCGGAGACCAGGTCGGCCCGGCAGGCCCTCGAGGCGTCCTGGATGGGCCGCCGACCACTGGCTCGGCTGGTGCGCGGATGGCTCCTCCGGATGTGGCCACCTCGCCGCACGGGGCTCAGCCGACCGGCGGTCCAGCACGAGAGGCTGCCGCGACGGCCAGGCCGGGAACGGGCCGGGTCGGCGATCCACCGCGTACGGCCAGCGGGGAGGCGCCGTTCTCCGGCAGTCGTACCCTGGGTGGGTCTGACGAGGTGGTGGTTTCACCGCCGCGCGACGCGGTGGTCGCCGGGCCGAGTGTCGGCGTCAGCCCGCACTCGGTCGGCGCACCCCCCACGCTGCCACGGGCGGCCGTGGGGCACAGTGAGCCGCCCACCGCGATCACCGTCTCGGCGGCCGACGCGCTCAAGGTGCCGCGTGCCGATCCGTCCCTGCCGGGCAAGCTGCCGGCGGTCTCGGCGCCGGTGCCCAAGCCGTCCGTCACCACCGCGCGGGCGGTGGGTTCCGAATCGTTCTCCGCTGCCGGTGTGGGTGCTCGCGAGGTACCCACGCCGTCCACGGCGGGCGGTGTCTCGCGGGTGACGGATGGCGCGCCTGCGGCCTCGGGCGCGAGGTCGGGTACGCCGGCGGTTGCGCCGCGGTCACCGGAGGCCGGTCGCCCGACCGGCGGCGAACCGGTCCGCAGCGCTCCGATCGATCGGTCCGAGATCCGGTCCGACGCGGGTGGTGCCCGCCCGGCGCGCGGGGAGTTGGACACGGTCGCCCGCAACCTGTCCGACCGCCATACCGAGCTGGTCTCCGCCAAGGCCGAGCGGGCCGAGCGGATTCCCGATCCGAAGGAGGCGGCGGCGTCGCGACGGGTCGCGTCGATGGCCGAAGCGCGCACGCAGTTCATGTCGTCGGTCCGCGAGGGTATGGCCGCGCAGTTCGGGCCGCACGCCGGTCGGATGGCCGGCCAGAACCTGCAGACCCTGGAGCGCTTCGCCGCGTACTTCGCGAGCGAGGCCGGTGTGGCCAAGGAACTCCCCGCGATCCGGACGATGATCGGCAGGGACTTCTCGGCGACGATCCAGGGTGAGATGGCCGGAGCCGTCAAGACGGTCGCGGCGGACATCGTCCGGCGGGCCGGCCTTCCCCCGTCCAGGTTCGAACCCCTGGTCAATCGCCTGGGCAGCACCAACCGCGCAGAGTTCACGCAGGCGATGGACGACTTCCGCAACGCCATTCGGGACCACCGGACCGAACAGGCGCGCGGTGGGCGGTACGACGTCGCGAGTGACCGGCCGACGACCCTCGACCAGGCTCGGACGACGTTCGACGCGGACGCGAAGGTGACAGCCGCCCGGGACGCCCGAGCTGCGGCCGGCGAGCGGAGCGATCCGCAGTTGACGCGTGCGGCTGACGACGCGGCCCAGGTCATGCGGCAGGTCGAGACCGAGGCACGGAACTGGGCCGCCGCCCGCGACAAGGAGTTCACCAGTCTCGGCAAGGGCCTCGGTAAACAGTTCGCCGAGGAGCGCTATGCGACGGCCCACGTGCAGCGAGAGCAGCGCGTCGAGTACCGGCCGGGCCAGAATCCGGCGCGGTCGCTCGACGACGCGGTCGCGCACATCAATAAGCGGTGGGAAGCGGCTGTCGACAGTGCGTCGACCGTCCAACGCTTCCGACCGGACGCGGATGCGGCGTTCAACGCCGAGGTACGGGCCACGCGCGACATCGCCGGTCTGACCAAGGTGGCGGGGGCGCCCCGGCTGCGCTCCCTGGAGTCGTTGCCCGAGAAGGAGGCGGCCGAGTGGCGGGCGTCGTTCCGTAACGCCGTCGACAACGAGTTCGAGCGCGTCTGGCGGCCGGTCTACGAGGCGGGCCACGGGCCCGGCAGTGCCCGATTCCAGGCCACCGAGCAGGTCTGGGCAGCCCGATTCCAGGGCATGCGCGAGCAGCTACGGGTCGACGGCTTCGCGTACCACGAATTCCAACGCGTGGTCGACGACATCGCGGAGGCCAGGGCCGACCTCGCCTTCCGCGGTGGCTCCGCCGGCGACGTCAGCCGAGCCCTCCAGGTGATTCGCGAGAAGTACCACACCGAGATCGGCGACCTGGTGCGCGGGATCGGCCGCCGAGGGCCGGACCTGGCCCGGTGGGACGACCTGACGGTCCGGATGCAGACCGAGGTACGTCGAGCTTTCACCCCGGAGGCGGCCGCCGGGCGTCGACCGGTCGAGTCCGAGCGGGTCGATGGCGACCCGTTCACCGAGCAACGGCCCGTGTCCGACGGCTCGCCTGCGTCCGCGCTCCACCCTGATCTGGTGGCTGTACGCGACCAGGCGATCCGGGACTTCGCCAGCCTGGATCCGCTGTCGCAGGCGAAGCTGCCGAAGAGCATGCTGGACCGCCTCGAGGCGACCTACGTCCACGAGCGGCTGACGGCGTACGACGGGATCATGCACACCGGCGACGCTCGGGTTCCCGTCCAGGTTCTCCATGATCTGCGGGTCGAGGCCCGGTCTGCGGCCGGCGACCCGGGAGCGTCGGTCACGCGTCGCGCACCCGAATCGTGGACCGAGCATCGTCGGCAGATCAGCGAACTGTTGAACGGACGCGGACTGGCGGTGACCCCGACGTCCGGCGGTCTGGTCGTCCACGTCGACGCCGCCCAGGCGGTCGCGGACAGCGCCGTCGTGCGGGCCACCAGAGAGCTGGGGGAGTTGCCCGACGGCCTCCGGATCGTGGCCGGTCCGGGTGTACGGCCCGAGGTGGACCTTGCCGGCCTGGGTCCACTGGCCCGGGACGGCGTGGTGCTGTACGCGCCGTTCCTCGACGACAGCGCGCTGGTGGGGGTCGCGCGGAGCACCGGGTTGCCCGTCTCCTTCCGGAGCCGCCCGGCACCCGGTGACGCCGTCGCCCATCCGGTGGACGCCGCCGGCGTCGCCACGCTGCAACACCTCGCCGTCGAATGGCGTTCCGGGGTGCCGGCCGTGGACGCGCCGTTCGGGCTGACCCCCGGAGCCCGGCCCGGCCTGTACCGGCTCAGCGAGGGCTGGACGCTCGAATCGCACTCGTGGGGCGTGTGGGCACGTCCGCCGGAGGTGGCGGTCATCGACGCGTTCCGTACCCGGCTCGGTGAGCTCAACGGCGACACGCCTGTGGTGGTGGGTGCGTCCGGAAATCACGTCCCGGACGCGGTGGTCAGCGAGATCCACCACCTGGTGGATCGGCTGCCGGCAGGTCAACGGCCCGGCGTCACCTGGCTCAGTCGTCCGGGGGCCCACGAGACCATCGAGCAATTGGTCGACGGTTCCGCCGACCCGACCACGCTGACCCGCACCCAGAAGTACGGGGACGCGTTCGACCTCGCCGAGACCCGGCGGCTGGTGGGGGAGCAGGCCGGCCGCGACTTCAGGGCGGTCGAGCCGAACGTCGACCTGCCGTCGTCGGCAGCCGTGGACAAGCTGCTGCGGGCGTACGAGGCGGACGCCGAGGCGCTCATCACCAAGTACCTGGGCGGCCGCGACGGTTGGCACGGGCACGCCGACGCAGTGGGCTTCAGCCGCGAGTACGACGAACTCCGGTCCACGCTGTCGGGGCGTTTCGACGCCCAGGTGCGCTGGGAGACGCGGGCCAGCGAGGTCCGCCGTGCCGTCGAGGAGGCGTTCCACCGCGACGCGGGCCTGCGTGACCGGGCCGCATTGCTCTCGCAGGCCGGTCCGGCGCAGACGGGTGAGCACATCACCGCGTTCTGGGAACGCTTCTCCCCGACGGCGGCCAAGGCGATCGACGACCTGGCCAAGGGCGGCTCGCACGCGGACCTCGCGGCCGCCGTCGACGCCCGAATCACCAGCCTGGCAACGGATGCGGAACTGCGCGTCGACACGTACCTGACGGGCAACTCGGCGCTGACGAAGGGAATCGCGAAGAGCCACGCCATCGGTGACGAGATGCGACCCGGTGGCAACGCCATCGCGGACGAGATCGTCGCCACGCTGTCCAGCCAGACCCGGCATGCCTTCGACAAGGCGTTCGGGCCGGACGGCGTGTTCGGGGTGGAGCGGTGGAAGCCGGAATCCATCTTCGCCGGGTCCGCCGAGGCGCGGCAACTGGAGGACGTCTTCGCCCCGGAGCACCTGGCCTCCGTCGAGAAGCGGGTGCGGGGCGCCTTCGAGTCGCTGCTGCGCATCGACCCGAACATCGAGGGCTCGGTCGGCCTGCCCGCTCGCCTGACCGCCGCCCATCACGCGTCTGCACGGTTGGAGCAGGCCGCCGCCGCCCGGGCCGAGGTGCGGAAGGCTGCCGGGCTACGACCTGATCTGACCCCGCAACAGTTGGCGCGGTTTGAGGACGATCTGATCGCCCGGCTCGACGACGGCCTGCACACCAGCAGCCCTCGAGACGAGGTCGACGGCGCCGCGCCGCGTGGCGCGGCATCACCGGCCGAGGCAAGGGCGCGCTTCGACGAGTTGACCGGCGACCGTCTCGCCACCGAGCTGGACGTGCTGGCCGAGCCGCACACGGTGCGTTTCACCCGGGACACCCTCCTGCTTCGTCTGGACGACGTGGCAGGCCCGCTCGACAGCGCGAGTCTCAACCGGCTCGGCACACGGCTCTCCGCCGAGGTTCGGCGCGCTTTCGACGAAATCCATACCCCGGGCCGCCCACCTGAGCAGGCGCACGAGGCGTGGGCACGCAAGGTGGACGAGATCCGCGCCGGCTTGTCGAGCCGGGTGGAAGCCGAACTGGATTCGCTGGGCAACCTCAAGAGTGCGGCCCAGGAGTTCCACATCATCGAGAGGTTCGCAGCATCTCGTGCCGGGGCGCCGCTGCGTTCCGATGTGGTCGCCGACCTGGCCGCCGCGCATCGCGCCGATTTCATGGCCGCTCGCGCCCGCAATCTGCGGATCGACTCCGAGCGGACCACCTGGCTCGCTGACGAACATCTCACGGGGGACCAGTACGGCAGCCACCTCGCCGACCTGCGGCGGGATTCGTGGGCAATCGACCTTCAGTGGCGCCTCGACGGCGATCTGCGCGCCGCGGTGGACCGCATCGGCGTGCGGGGCGTCGAGCGGGCCGAGCCCGAGGCCGCCGCCGCGGCCATTCGGCGATCCTTCGCCGACGAGATGCACGGAGCGCGATACAGCGACAACTTCACCAGCGTATGGCAGAAGCGGTACCAGAGCCTGAGCGATTCGGTCGACACGCAGTTGACGGTCGTCATGATGGAACGCCGGATCAAGGACGTCGCGGACGACTTCCTTGCACCGCATGCCGGCGAACTTCCCGACACGGAGCTGCGTCGCCTCGGCGAGGTGGTCAGCAAGGAACTCGGCGCGGCGTTGCGCCGAGAGATCCCGCACCTACCGTCCTCCCTCGGTTCCGCCGAGCAGCAAGCGTTGCTGCGTGAGATTCGCCCGGCGGTGCCGGCCGATGTGAACCGGACGCTCCTCGCGGAGGGGATCAGCAAGCCGGTCCGCAAGCTGGTGTCGGACACCGTGCGGTGGACGGCCGACAAGCTCTCGGGTCCCGGCAGAGTGCCGACGTCGGCGGAGGCGGGCTTCGCCGGTGAGGTGAAGCGGGCCCTCGCGCAGCTCGACGAGTCGATCGCCGAGGTGCTGAGTCGACCGACACCGGCCCTCACCGACGCCTCGCGGGCCGCCTCGGCTGCCGCCGTACGGGCCGAGGTGCTCGCAGAGCTGAACGGATTGCACCAGCGGAACTGGAAGTTCGACCGAGGTCCCTGGGAGCGCCAGTTCGACGACACGGTGCGGGACATCGGTAGGCGAATCGATTCACAGCCGTTGCGTCAGGAGACCGAGCACCTTCTCGTCGCCAGTCTCGACCACGACGTGCCGGAAGCACTTGCCGCGCTGAGCCGCAACTCGGTCAGCATCGGGGCGTTGGCGGCGGCGGGGGAAGCCTTCACGAACGCGGTGACCACCGAGTTCCGGAGGTTCGCGGCTACCCCCACGTTCACCCTCACCCAGGTGCACCAGTGGAACGCGCAGTACGGCCAACTGATCGGGTCGTTCGACTCGTGGGTGACCACCCACCTCATCGGTCAACGGATCGAACAGCTCGTGCACCGGCACCTGCGCCCGGAGCCGGGCACGACCACCGAGGTCGACGCCGACCGGCTGGCCCACGTCCGGCAGCGGCTGCAGCAGGTGGTCACGGACACTCTCGCGCCGTACCTGACCACGGCGGGGCACGCCACCCTGCCGCCCTCGATGGGTGCGCAGGAACAGGTGCGGCTCGCTGGTGACATCGGCAAGCGGCTGGACGAGGTGGCCAGTGCCGAGGGTGTGGCCCCACTGAGCGAGAAGATCGTCGACTCACTGCGTCAACATCCCGTGTCCGCCCGGACCGGGGCGGGCCTGGCTGCCGAGCGTGCGGCGCTGACCCGTCAGGTTGAGGAGCGCTTGCAGGGCGTCCTTTCGGCCCACGAGCCGGACCCGGTGGTGACGGAGGCTCGTTTGGCCCTCGTCGACCGGGTGCGGCAACGCTTCGACGCACTGGCAGAGAACAGCTTGGCGTTCGACCGTAAGGCGCTGGCGAGCAAGGTGGACGACGACCTGGCCGGGGCTGGGGAGTTCGTGGCGGAATACGTCCGCCGGGCCGAGGGCCGGACCGCCGTACACCGTCGTGTCGCTGAGGCCCTGCGCGACCTTCCACCCCCGTCGATGAGAACCGTCACGCAGTTCACGGCTGCGGTCATCCAGGAGTTCGACCGGATTCATCCGGTCGACGGCCGGTACGGCGAAGCGGAAGCCGCAGCGTGGCACGCCCGCCTCGACGGCATGGTCGGGCGGTTCGAGTCCTGGCTGGTCACTCACTCGGTTGGTGTCCGGGCCGTCGAGAGGGCCGAGAACGCCGAGCAGGCTGCCGCGGTGCGCCAGGCGCTACGGCCGTACCTCGACCTGTCGTCGACGTCCCCGTTGCCGGCCTCGATGGGTCCGCGCGAACAGGAGGTGCTCGGCCGCTCCCTGCTCGCCGACGCGACCCAGGATGAGCGCGACGCGTTCGCCGAGGAGTTGCGCACGACGCCGGTACCGACCCGGCCGGGGAACGATTTCGCCACCCGGCGGGCCCAGATCGAGGAGCGTCTGGACATCGCGCTCGCCCAGACGAGGGCCGCGATCAAGAACCAGGCCCGGTACCAGGGTACGAAGGCTGCCCGGCATCGCTGGGGGAGCGGACCGTTCGGCATCGAGGCGGGGCGTGTCGTACTCCGGCACCTCGGCGCCGCGATCGAGGAGCACCGAAGGGAGATTCTGGCCGCCGCCGACGCGGGTTTCGAGCAGGATTGGAGGTTCGCGCCGTCCTTCGACATCACCTACGCGATCGCCACGTCGACGAGCGCGGTGACCTCCCGCATGATCCGGGCGTACGCCCTGGACGAGTTGCAGTCAGAACTCGCTGTGGACGTCGTCGGGCCTGCCGCCGCCGCGTTCCGCACGGCCGTGCTCCGACAAATCACCGCCAGCGCTCCTGCCGGGAAGGAGTTCGGCGCCACCCAGTACGACGCGTGGCAACGGGAGTACCGGCAGCTCATCACACGCTCCCAGGCATGGCAGACCATCCGTCTGCTGGCAGACCGAGCTCATCAGCTCGCGGCCGGCCGCGGCGCGCAGAACAAGCGCTCGCGCCGGTTCGCCGCCGCGATCGAAAAGATCGTCACGCCGTACCTCGACCTCGGATCCCGCCACCGGGTCAGCCCGGCGCGGTCCCTCGGCCGGAACGAGCAGGAGCGCCTGGTCGACGAGCTTGCCAGGGTCATTCCGGCGCGGGCCGCGGAGAAGTTGAGGAGGATGGTGCACCGCGACCTGGTGGCCTCCGACCCAACGTGGGCGAACTCGTACCACCCCACGGATTTCGCGCACGAGTGGATCCAACTCGACAAACGGCTGCAGTCCGAGGTGCCCGGTACGGACGAGGCGCGCATGGCGTTCCGGGAGGACCAACTCCGCCGCTTCGACGCCGCCAACGAGGCGGACTGGAACTTCGACCGGGCGGCCTGGAGCGTTGAGCTCGAGCAACGGCTGGCGGCGAAGGACGACTGGATCGGGTCCCGGGAGCGCCGGGCCGAGGCTAGGACGGACTTCGGCAACGCCCTCGACAAGGCACTGGAAACCGCGCTGGAGAAGCTGCCTGGCGTGGCGACCACGCTGGCGATTGGCCTTACCGGGCCGTCACGCCTGGTATCCGCGGTACGGGCCGCCGGGGAGTTCCGGCAGGCGGCCATGAACGAGTTCGACGCCACCTACCCGCCGGGGTCTCGCTTCGCCGACGAGCAGACTGGTGAGTGGCAGCGGAGGCTCGACGTGTTGACCAGCCGGATCAACGGCTGGCTCGCCATCTGGCAGGTCGGCAGCCGGATCGTCCAGGGCCTGCGCGAAACCGCCGCCGCCGCCCACGGCGTCGACGAGGCGGATCAGGGTCCTGTGGGCCAGACGGTTGATCGGCTGGTCCGTCACATCGGGAACGCGATGGACGCGCACCTTTCGCTCAGGTCCAAGCGGTACCTCCCGTCCGTGCTCACGCCTCAGGAACAGGCCGACTTCGCCGCGTACCTGGTCGGGCACGTCAGCACCAAGGACCTCGCAGAGGTCGGGTTCGACGGCGATGTGGGCGAGGCTGCGCGGCAGTGGCTGCGCACCGATCCGGTAGCCGTGCCGCCCGGTGACGACCTCGCAAGTAGCAGGGTTCAGCTCCAGGAACGTCTGGACCAGATCCCCGGTGACCCCGCTGCCGTGGCGGCGCTTCGGGAGGACGTGCTGGGTGAATTCGACACGGCACACGCGCGGTGGTGGAACCTCGACGTCGAGGCGTGGCCAACGCGGCTCACGACCCGGCTGGAGGACGCGCCGGCATGGCTCGACGCGTACTCCAGGTGGACCGAGACCCGGGCGGGCATCGCGACCGCGCTACGACCGCAACTCGACGCGGCGAAGGCGCGGTCGGGTCTGACCACGGACGAGGCCGCCGTCGCCGCCGACGCGTTCGTCGACGCGGTCATCGAGGACTTCGACCGGCGATACCCCTCGCACACCGTCTTCGCAGCGGACCAGCAGACGTGGTGGACCAACCGCGTCGGCAAGATCCTGCCCCGTCTGGACGCGTGGCTCGCCGTGCGGACCATCGCCGAGCGGGCTCGGGATCTCGCGCCGACTGTCGATGCTCAGGCGGTGGACAAGGTCCTGCGGCCGTACCTCGACGTCGCCGTGATCGAGGACCTGCCCGCCGGGTTCGGTCCGGCCGAGCGTGACGCGCTCGTCGAACGGATCGTTCGACTTGTCGTCCGCAGTACGGACGCTGCGGTCGTGGATTCGTTCCGCAACCAGGTGCCAGCCCGGGAGGGAGTGGGCTTCGCGGCCGAGCGCGCGGCCCTGGACGAACGCGTGTCGGACCTGCTGCGGGACCACGGGGCGGAATCCGAGGTGGACGCCGCTGCAGAGGCCGCCGCGGCGGCGTTCCGGGCGCAGGTGTTGTCCGACCTCGACGCCAGGTTCGCCCGTGACTGGAACTTCGACCGGGGGCGTTGGCGGCAGGAGTACGACGCCACCGTCAGTGGAAGCAAGCGTTGGCTGGACGACTGGGCGGCGGGCGACCGGATGCGGAGCGCCGACCGTGACGCGCTGGAACGGACGCTCGACGACAACAACCCCGGCCGGCATTCCCGGGAGCTGATTCTCGGAGCCTTCGATCGGCTGTACAACAGCCGCAGCGGCTCCGCGTCTTCCATCGGCCAGGCCCGCAAACGCTGGGAGGCCGAGCAGAGCCGGATCCTCGACGGCCTGCCCGAGTACCGGCAGCGTACCGAGCTGACCAGCAGGCTGACGGACGATGTCGGCGCCGTGGTGGCCGACCAGCACGCGCGCTGGCGGGAGGCCGATGTCGCCGACTGGGAACTCGACCAGTTGGCCGAACTCGGGCAACGTCTGGTTGCGGGGCTTGCCGCGGCACGGCTGGCCGGAGCCCTTCCCGGGCACCACTCCACCCTTCCGGTGGCGGACCTTGCCCAACAGCTCAAACGTACCGTCGGCGCTTGGGCCGACGAGGGCCGGATCAGTCCGGCGGTGCGTACGCTCGCCGCCAGCCTGCGTGCCGCGCTGATCGGCGAGGTGCGTGACGCCCTGGGCGACCCCGAACCGACGCCGGAGGCCTCGGCCCCCGCCGTTGCGCGGTTGACCCCGCCCGACTTCGCCGATGGTTTCCGGCGTCGGGTGCTGGGGATGACCGCCGGGCCACTTGGAGAGCCGCACGCGGAGATGGAGCGGGACTTCGTCCGCGAGGCGGAGCGGATCTTCGACCGGCCGGCCAGCAGCGTGTCGGAGGCGTCGGCACGCGCCGACTATCACGATCTGATCCTGCGGTTCCGGCAACAGGAGCCCTTCTACGAGCGGGTCGTCGCGTTCCGACGCAGGTCCGGGGACGTGGCCGAGGTACGCGCGCGGTGGGACGGCGGGAACCCGCAGCTCGTCGACCAGGTGGTCGCGGAGTTCGAGCAGGGCGTACGACGGCTGGCCGGCCAGGCCTGGTCCGCCGCCCAGTACGAGGCGTCCCGGGTCGACGCCGCCGCCGAGATCTTCGAGCGCCAGCACGCCGTGCTGATCGACGCCGCCGACCGGCGGATGACCGAGATCCGCGAGGCGGAGGAGCTGCGGGCGCGCGCCGACGAGCTGATCACGACGCAACTGCGCGACTTCGAGAACGAGCACGGAAATCTCGACCCGCAGGCGCGCATGATCGCCCGCTACGCCGCGCAGACCCTCGTGGTGCCCGCCCATCGCGATCTGGGCGCCGACGCGGTGCAGGCGCTGCACGGGCAGTTCCGCCTTGCCGGCGCGTACAGCCGGTTCCTGGCCGACCTCCCCGCCGGCGCCCCGCAGGCCGTGCGGCGCGACGGACTGGAGGCGTACGCCCGGCTGATCGGCGGGCCTGCCGACTCGGCGGATCACCTCGAACGGGTGCTGGCGTCCCTCGCCGCCCAGGCCCGGCGGCAGGCGGTCGCCGAGGTGGTCGACCCGATCCCCGAGCACCGGACAGTCCCGACAGGCGACGAGCGCACGCCCGCCCGCGACCAGAGGACCGAGGCCCGTAGGGAGGAGAAGCGGCGGGCGCGTGCGGACGAGCTGATCGAGATGTATCTGCGCGTCTCCGAGGTCAAGGACGGTGACCTCGACCCGCAGGCGCGGGAATTGGCGTACGACGCCGCGCGGGCCCAGGTGGTGACGACGGGTCACGAACACCACGCCGACGCGATGCAGGTGTTGCGGAGGCTGACTCCCCTCGCCCACGAATACACCCGTTTCGTGGCCGACCTTCCGGACGGAGCGCCGGAGGCCGTGCGGCGCGAAGGACTGGAGGCGTACACCCGGCGCCTGACCGACCCCGCCGACTCGGGGGATCAGCTCGCAGGGGAGCTGGCGGTCCTCGTCGACCAGGCCCGACAGCCGATCCTCGACGAACGGATGGCTGTCCGGGCGTCCGACCCGGACCGGCTGGGCCGAGCGCTCAGGACGGTGCCGGCGGGCGAGGAGCGGACGGCGCTCGAAGGCTTCCTCCGCTCCCGGGTGAACCAGGCGAGCGCGGAGTTGGCCCATCGCGTCCGGATCGCGGCCACCGGTGCCCGCTTCGCGCCGGACCGGGTCGGCGCTGCCCTCGATGAGTTCGGCGCCGATCTGGACCGGGCCGCCCTGGACTGGGCGAACAACGCGGCCCTGCGGGCGTTGGCAAGGAGGCCCGAAGGGCGCGAGTTCCTGCAGCGGCCCAGTATGGGCAGGCTGGACACCATTCTGTCGTCCCTCGCCCGGGACGCCACCCCAGACGCGTTGGCCACCCTGCCGTCGCTGCTCGCCGCGCTGCCCGCGATGGGCGTCGATATGGCGGTCGTGCGTAGTCTTCTGCTCGACGTCGCACAGTTCCTGGAGGGCGACGCCGCTGCTTACGATGCGGCCTTCAAGCGGGCTGCCTTCGTGCGGGTGCGGTCCCGGGGCGCGCTCATGGAGTTCGTCATGGCGCTGCACGTCCTCAACCCCCGGATGATCGAGGACCCCCGGATGATCGAGCTGGGTAACCGGATCATGGACTGTTAGTCGCCGGTGGACGTCGGGTGTCCCTCACACGAGGACTACGGGACGCTCCCTGAACCGCTGCAACCTCGGAGTATGGCGGAAGACGGCATGGACGGGCTGCTGCGGCAGGCCCAGGAACTGCAGCACCAGATCGCCTCCGTACGGGACCAGATGGCGGTCCTCGAGGTCACCGGCACCGCCGCAGGGGGCGCGGTCGCCGTCACGATGACCCCGACGGGCGAGGTCAGAAGCCTGCGCATCGACGACGAGATCGTGGCCGCCGGCCGCGCGGAGGTCGAGGACACGGTCCTGCTGGCGTTGCGGGACGCGGCCGCTCAGCTCCGCGAGCAGGCCACCGAGCGAATGGCGGGCCTTCAGGACGTGCTTCGTTCCACAGGTCGGTTCTAGAGCCCGCCGAGATCGAGGAGAACCTGATGGAAGAGCAGTACGAGTTCGAGCCGGTCCGCCGGGCGGAGCTGGTCCGGGCAGGCATCGAGGTCCCACCGGTGGTGGACTTGACCGGACCACCCTCGGCGCTGATCGAGGCGGCGGTCGACGAGGTGGACGAGGCGGCCCGGTCGGCGGTGGCCGAGCTGCCCGGGGCGGTGGCACTGTGGCGGGCGTGGCGCACCGGTCCCGGCCCGGACGTGACTCGGGTCCTGCTCATCGAGGTGGACCGGCCCGACGATGACCCGTCCGAGTTCCGCAGCCGCCTTGCAGAGGCCACGGCATCCGACAACGGCACCCTGGTCGAGCTGGTGGGGACCGACGCGGAGGCATCGCCGTATCAGCGGCAGATCCGGCGCGGCGCGGCGCTGCTGTGGGCTGCCGAGGCCGGGGAAGGCATGCGGATCGCGCGGGCCTTCGATGTGGTGGATCCGGTCACTGGCCCGGGGTTCGCCCCGGAACACGAGCGGCTTGACGAAACTGAACGCGACGCCGTGCTGCGCTACCTCGAGGATGCTCCGCTGCTGCTCACCTCGACCGAGCGGATGATCGACGTGGTGGACCCCGAGCGCGGCAACGTCGTTCCGTTGGATCACCGCACCGATGGGGTGTGGGTATGGACCGACAGCGTTCCGTACTACCTGCGTCACCACGAGCTGGCGCCCGACCCGGAGTTCCTGGCGGCGATCCGGGCCGGCAACTACCTGCTTTCCCCGGTCACCGACATCGGTCGGCACCGCGCGTTGGCCGAGCTGTTCCGGCCGGTCGACGTCGCACCGGCGTGGTCGGTCTGACCCGTCGGTGAGCGGAAGGCGTCGGGCCCGCGTCGGGCCCGGCGCCTTCCGCCGTACGTGGTCAGGGCTGGATCAGCAGTTCAGAACGCCCGCCGACAACAGGCGAAGCTCGTCGGTGTGGTTCTTCATGGCGGGTTGCAGGCCGGTGATGGCGTCGACCCACTGCTTCTTCTGCTCGACGGTGAGCTTGCCTCTGTTGGCCGCGATGAAACTCTGGGCGTTCTCGAACTCGCCAGCCTTGATGTCGCCGAGCACGGTGAGCACCGAGACCGAGATGTCGGTGACACCGACGGCTTCGACCATCGCTCCCAGTCGCTCGGTGGTGAGGCCACCGTCGACAGGCATGTTGAGCTGACCGGTGGTCTCCAGCCGGCCCACGGAGTCGAGCAGCACCTTGGGCCGTAGCGCCTCGTCCGCGCCCGCGTAGTCGAAGACGATGTCCGCCTGACCGACCGCGCCCAGCTCGAGCACCGGAGCGAAGATGCCCAGCTCCGGCTGACCGGGCACCCGCTCGATCATCTTTTCGACCTGGGTCCGGGCCGCTGTCATCCGCTCGGCCGACCACTGCTCTTCGAGTCGGTGGAAGACCTCGCGACTCACGGTGAGGTCGGGTGCCCAGATCAGCTCGCCAAGGGCGTCGTCGACCCGAGTGACGGCCTCGGTCGGCCGGGCCAGCCTGGCCGCCGCGTCCAGGACGCCGGCGGTGATCCTCTCCCAGATGTCGCTGGAGTTCTCAGAGCCACCCTCCCGCAGCCGGGTGGCCACCTTCCAGCGGTGATCCACCTGGAGGCCACCCAACCCCGAGCCGTCGGTCTTGTTCAGGGTCGGATGCAGGACTGTCGCCCCGTACCTGGCCACCACGTCGAGCAGGTCGAGGTCGGCCCTGCCGCGGCTGACCACTACGGGCAGTTGCTCACGTTGGGCGAACTGTTCGAGCAGGTTGTTCAACGCGGCGACGTCCTTGGCGAGCGCGGCCTCGCCGGGTCCCGGAGCGCCCAGCAGGATCACCGGGTGCTCGGCATCCGCCGCCTCGGCCAGCTGGTTGATGAGCCGCTGCGGCGCATGCCTGCTGTTCGAGGAGATGACGTGCACGTCACCGTGTTCGGTGACACCGTGGGCCAGCCGCAGTCGCCAAGTCGGTGGACCAACCGCCTCGGTGGGCATGACCGGCTGTTCGGTGGCAGTGGCCGCTTGTCGGTCTGCGCTGTCGAACAGGCGTTGAATACGCGCGGGGTCGGGTAGGCCGAGGGCGGTCAGGTCGGTGACGGCCGGGAGGTCGGCCCCCGTCAACAGATTTCCGTCGTCGGCGGTGAGAGCCACGCCGGTCTCGACTCGGGCGCGCGACAGCCTCGGGCCGTGCTGCACGACCATCGGCGTACGGCCTGACACCTGTCCGTCGGCGGAGGCGTCGCGGATCTCCCGGAAGCCGCCGGAGACAAGACGGAACCGGCCGTCGTCGCCGAGCACCGTCGGTGAGATCACCACCTCGGTCAGGTCGCTCGCAATGCCAGGTACGACCTGTGCGACCCCGCCAGCGGCCAGCACCCGTCTGTTTCCGGCGGGTAGCAGGGTGAACAGGCGGGTGGCGAAATCATCCAGTGCCGTGGCGCCGGCCCGGGTTACGGCCAGATCGCAGATGACGGCGACGATATCGCGACCAGCGGAGTTCGGGTCGGCGACGATCAGGTCGCGCAGTTGTTCGTCCGTGATGAGCTGGCCGTCGATCACCGGTCCGGCGGCGGTGCCGTCGATGAACACCGGGTACTCGTTGTCGCCGGCCCGGAACTCGCGTGCCGCGTCGATGAGGTGCTGCTGATCCCGGCCGAGCAGGTAGAGACCGGGCTGATCGCCGGGGAGGTAGACGGCGACGTCCTGCGGCGAGGCGTGCACCCCGCTGGGTGCGACGGTAGCGGCATATCTCCGTGCCCGTGCCCTCTCGGCGTAGCGATCCGTGTAGTGGGTGTCGAACGACTCCGGATCGGGAGCGAGAACCGGTATCGGAACCGGCTGCAGCACCGGATGTCGCAAACGGGGCAGGAGGTGTGCATGGACCTGCTCGCGACCGTACGCGTAGAGATCCCTCGGTGTGTCAGTTACGAAGGTGTAGGCCCTGGTTACCGCGTTCATCTCCGCGATGTACCGCCCCGCCCGCACGGCGGTGGGGTACAGGGGCCACGGATCCACCACGAGCGCGTTCGGGTGTCCCAGTGGGCCGAGCACGAGGAAGACGTGAGCGCGAAGCTGGCCCCGATCGACGACGTTGCCGTACACGAGCGTGATCGGGACGCCAACCATGTCCGGCCTGGCGAAGAGTTCGGCGAGCGCCACGGCCGCGTGTTCGTCGCAGAGGCCGGTGCGAAAGTAAGCGGCCATGAAGGCTTTGGTGCTCTGGAACCGGAGCGGGTCGGTGTCGTTCGGAATCTTTCGGTACACGGGTGCCCGAACGTGGTGGACCAAGGCGACCGCGCCATCGTTGTAGCGCGCGATGATCTCGTCGTTGTTGGCTGGGCCGTAGCTGAGCTTCTCCCGTACCCGTCTGATGACGCCCTCGGCGACCCCGTGTGAGGTGTCGAGCCAGGCCCTTTCCCAGGCGAGACCGGCTTCGACGGCGGCGATCTGGGTTTCCAGATTGGTGGCGGAAGCCATCACTTGGGTGGCCTGCGTTGTCAGCCTGGTGTCGAGTTCGTGGAGAATGGTCGTCAGAGCGGTCAGAGCGCCTTGCGGCCCACGGAAGTGAGCGAGCAGGCTGTTGAGCACACCACTCTCCTGGGGGGTGCGGTAGTGACCCTGCGCGGAGAGGTGCAAATACTGGATGATCTGGTCGAAGGTCGGTAGGTGCTGGGGATGAACGTGCGGGCGTAGCCCAGGCAGTCGAACGCGCTGGTTCAGGTCCCTGCCGATATGCGCTACCACGTGCCGCGCCTGGCCGGCCGCGTCATTGAGCTCTCTGGTCCGCGTCCAGAGGCCGTCTCGGGCCGACTTGGCGCGTTGCACCAGGTCGGCACGGACCCTCTCGATATCGTCCGCTCTGAGGCGCTCGAAGACGTTGGCTGACATCTTTGCCGGGTCGGAGTGCTGAAGTGCGTCGGCCGCGTGGAACAGCATGCCGGCGTGCGCCAGCGCGCGGTCACCTGCCTGCGTGGCCCACGTGACGATGGCCTCCGCCGCGTTGGCCGCAGCGGTACGGGCAACCTCAACCCCCTGGTACGCCTGGGCGAATGTGTAGGAAAACGGCACACCGACCGCGGTCGAGTCGACGGCTGTGCCGATGCCGGTCAATTCCCGCACCGTCTCGGTCGTCGGCGCCTCGTCACCGGTGAGCACCGCACCGGATGCGTCGGTGAGGCGTACACCGTCTCCCCCGCGTGTCCTGGAGAGTGCGGGCCCGTGCTGGGTGACCACTGGGACGCGTGCCGGGGTCGTGGTGGCCAGGGCATCAGCGCCGGTATAGGTGCGGATGCCGCCAGCGACGAGCCGGAACTGGCCGTCGGGGGTGAGGTCCGTGCTGGTGACGAGCACCTCGGTGAGTTCGTCGGACTCAACCGGTCTAGGTTGGACCCAGGCGGTGCCCCCCATCGCCACGATGCGGGGGTACTCGCGTGGCAACGCCGCGAACAACGCGGCGGCGAAATCATCGACGATTGTGGTCGACGAGGCCGCGTCACACTGCACAAGGATGATGGTCCTGCCCCGGGACAGGGGGTCGGCAGCGATGAGATCGCGTAGCTGCTCGGCCGTGACCAGCCGGCCCCCGACGACCGGGCCGGCCGGGGTGCCGTGCACGAACACCGGATATTCGGTCGAGTCCGCCCGGAAGTTCTGGGCGGCGTCGATCTGCGCGGTCTGGTCGGGATCGAGCAGTAGGAGGCCGCCTCGGCCGGCCAGGTAGACCGCCGCCGCCGTCACATCCGGGTGCACTGCCGGCACGGCACCGGCGAACGGCTCCCGCAGGACGGCGGCGGCGTCCAGCTCCGCCGAGACGATGGCCGGGCCGACCTCGATCGTGGCTGGGTGGCGCGGCAGGGTTGCGGCCTGCGCGCCCGTGGGAGTGTCACGCAGCAGGGCGACACCATCGGGTGAGCGCACTGCCAGCAAGTCCTCGGGTGCGTCGATGCCGGCCTGGGTGACCCGCACCCGCGTCGCGTGTCCGACCGCCAGGTTCGCCAGATCGCGCCAGAGCCCCTTGATCCCGCCCTCGACGGTCCGGAACTCGCCGGCCGCCACCTCCGTCAGGTCGATACCGGCGAAGCGGGCGTCGACGATGGGTAGCGGCAGGCCAAGCTCGACCCGGTCACCAGCCAGGCGGACCTGGCCGGGCATCGGTGGTCCCGGGACGATCCGACCGAGGTCGTGACCGAGTTCGGCGGCGGAGTGCTCGGCGACGAGATGCGTCGCCGGCAGCACCAGCACGTACTCCGCGGTGGCTGGTTCGGCGGGAATCCCGTGGGCGTCGATCGGCAGCACTCGGTCACTGGTCGAGCCTGCCAACGTGTTGCCGGGTACGCGGACCGGTAGTCGCAGCGCGTCGGCGCGGGTGATCGCCGCGTCCAGATCCAAGTCCGCGGCGACCGACATCGGCGGGGCGTCCACCGCGCGGGCGAGCACGCCCAGCGGTTGTGCCAGCAGAGCCTGCGCGGTCATCTCGGGGGCGGTCGCCCCCGAGATCGAATGGATCAGGTGCAGGCCAGCCACTGGCTCGGCGAGACGCACCTCGGGTGGGAGGGCGGTCTTGTCCACGCTCAGGTACTGACCGGATCGCACCCACGTGGTGACGAACTCGAGACAATCCACATCTGCGCCGTCCGCCACGCATGCCTCCGAACACCAGGAAATTTCAGCCTCCCAGTAGGGGACGGAACGGCCGTAGTCCTCATGTGTGGGACACGACGTCCCTGCCCGGCTCCGATTTCTCGCCTGTTGCGGACTGAACCCGGAACCCCTCCCGTCCGTTGTGCGGACACGACGTATCACGCCCCGCCACCGAGGGAGCAGTTATGCCCGCACTGTCCGACTGCCTGCCTGGTGTGCTGGCCACTGTGCTAGGCAAAGGGTTCATATACCTGGCCGACTCGACAGCGCCGCAGGTCAAGACCGGCATGTTGGAGACCGCCGAGCGGATGAGCGTCGGCGACGGGGTGAATGTCTTCGTCGGCCGGGATACCGCCCTCGATCCCGCGTTCCGCCGGTACCTGGACCAGTTGGACCCGAGGGCGCGGGCGACGCACGTGGTCACCGTGCTCGACCCGGAAACACTGCTTCCGGTCAGCGACCCGGAGACGCTGCGGTCCGTCGCGGCCGGCCTCGACCTGCCCGTTTCGACGGTCGAGCCACTCGCGGGCGAGGATGTCGTGCCGGTGGATGCCGCGGGTCGCGTGACCGCCGAAGAGGCGGCCAGCTACCGGGTTCTTCCGCCGAGCGCGGCGGCTCAGCGAGCGGCGCTGCTCGACGCAGTCAGCCTGCCCGGGACGCCGTCCAGCATCCGCGAGGGAATGGATCGGCTCGCCGGCTGGCACGAACGGACCGCGCTCACCCGCACGCAGCTCGGACTTGGCGTCAGCCCCGGGGAACTCGCGCACACCGGACCATCGACGCACGCGACGATGTACGCGCTCGGCGCGTACGCCGCGCGGTACGGGGGTACCGGCGCCTTCGACCTGCTCACCTCGACCGAGCCGCCGACGACCACCCGCGTGGCGAACGCGATCGGGGGCAGCCTCACACCCGTGCGGCCGGCGGCGCTGGCGACCGTGCTCCGCAATACCCCTGGTTCGTCGGCGCTGGTCACCGGTACCGCGGCGGGTACCTCCACCGAGCAGGTGTTCTGGCTGACCTCGGACGAGAACGGCACTCTCACGTGGCACGACCCGCGCGCCGACGGTAAGACGCGGGAATTCGACATCGACGGCGGGAACGACTGGCGCACGGCCGTCCTCGAACGCGACGACGCGCGAGTGATGCTGGTCGGCCCGGACGGCACGCCGGTTGCCCTGCGCGAGGCCGTCGGGCCCGGGATGGTCCGTCCGCTCAATTACGAGGTGACGTGGGTCGGTCCGTGGCCAGAGGAGAACGTGAAGCGGTACGGGATGGACGAGGTCGACTTCTTGGGCGAGCCAGTCGTCGCAGTCGACGTGCGCGAGCAGCCCGGTGAGGGCCACCCGTTGGACCCGGCACAGTTCGTCGAGATCAGGTCGCAGCTGCAGCGGTACTACCTGAACAACGTGCGACCGACGGTCGTGGCGACCCGCCCGAACTCGGAGATCGAGCAGCTCGCCCGGACCTACAAAGCGTCTGTGGTCCAAAAGGTGATGCGGGGCGGTATCGACGCACAATCCAGCTGGCAGGTCATCGCGCCCGACGCCGCGCCGCAGCCCTTCGACGGTCGCGTCGTGACCCGCAAGATCCTGGACGCCGCGAACCTGTCCAGCATGACGGCCGATGAACCGTTGCCGCCCGTTCTGGTCGAGTTCCTGACCCAGAACTCCTACCAGCAGGCGGCGGACCACTTCGCCGACCATGCCGACCAGTTGCGTGATCCGGCTGTTCTCACGGCTTCGAGGGACCTGGCCGCCGAGTTCCCGGAGGATCTCCGGCTTCAAGGGCTCGACCTGGCCCTGCGGGTGGCCGCCCGGACACCCGTCGTCGCCGGGACGGAGCCGGTCGAACCCGCCCTGGCGCAGATGTTCGACGCCCAGCCACCCTGGCCGACGGGTCAGCCCGTCGACGTGCGTTTCGTTTTCGACTATCTGACCGCGTCGACCCGATGGCAGGGCGAGTTGGTGCCCGACCCGGGCACGCGACCCAGGACGACGCACGGCACCCGGATGGCATGGGACAGCCTGCTGTTCCAGGGCATGCTGGACCACGCCATCGACCCGACCGAGGCGATCACGCTGGTCCGCGCCGTCGGTGAGTCGTACGAGGAACAGATGGCGCGGGTGGCGGACGGGGCGAAGGAGGTCGCCCAGGCGCACGCCTCCATCTTCGAGGCGGTCAAGCTGCTACTCAGCGAGGATCGGGTGCCGGGGAGTGACGACTGGCGTCAGGTGCTGTCAGTGGAATGTCTGAGCGGCGCGGACCGGGTGCCCTGGCACTTCCGGTTCAAGGAACTCCTGGCGAGTGACCGGCTCAACGGAACGCCGGCGTTGGCCGACGAGATCAAGGCACTGACAAACGAGATTCTGACCTGCCACTGACGCGCCGGGTCGGACGAGGAGGTCCGCGATGACGGACGTCGCCGAGGTGGGCTGCCCCGAGTTCGTCGCCACCTGGGTGCGCTCCGGACAGTGGCTCAGCCTCGGCGCCCCGGTGCCCGACTCGGTGCTCGCCGCCGCGCAGCTACCAGGACTCCACCAGGTCCATGTCGATCTGGCCGCGATTGGGC
Source organism: Micromonospora sp. NPDC005174 (assembly GCF_040608495.1). Taxonomy (NCBI): domain Bacteria; kingdom Bacillati; phylum Actinomycetota; class Actinomycetes; order Micromonosporales; family Micromonosporaceae; genus Micromonospora; species Micromonospora sp. NPDC005174. The sequence goes on from NZ_JBEXIJ010000013.1 coordinate 164,345, forward strand.
TCGTCGCGGACGCCCTGCGCACTCAGCCGCAGTCCGTCATCGAACGGATGGTCTACGTACCGCAGGTTCTCGAACCTGGTCCGGAGGCCGCGGTCGGCCACGCCGACCAGCTCGGCCTGCCGGTGCTCGTGCAGGCCCCGGATTCGCTGACCCTGAGCGGACCGCGGGTGGTGCCGTTCGAGGCGTTCGGCGAGACCGGGGCCGTCCTCGTCTATCCCGCCGAACGCCTGACCGGGACGGTGCCCGCCCACGGCGTCACCGGCCAGGAGGTCACCGGGACAACCGCCGACCGGTTGACGGGACGACGCTTCGTCGTCGACCTGCCGGTCGAGCCGGTGAATCCGCTGGCCCGGGAGGGTCTCGACCTGGAGGCGACACGGGAGCTGACCCGGCGCGGTCTCGGTGCGGAGGACAGCGCCACCGTCGTCGACCCGGACGTGCCGTCCGCACCCTGGTACATCGAGCACGGCGCGACCGGCGCGATGATCATCCAGGCGGCCGGTTACCGGAACCCGGCCGAGATCGCGGACCGGGTCGTGGACGCGCTTCCCGACCGGGCGCCGAACGAGGCCACCGAGGCCGAGTCGCACCACCTGCGCGAGGCGGTACGAGCACGACTGGCCGACCTTCTCGGCATCGACGGCCACGCCGAGGCTCCGCTGCCCGCGACCCCGGACCAGCAGGCCGCCGCGCGACTCGTCGAGCTGTCCTCCGCCGCGGCCAACACCGAGCGGTGGGACGACCTGCTGCGGGAGGGGTGGACGGGAGTCATCGACGGACGGCTGGTCTGGATCAAACCGCGGCTGCACGACGCCAAACCGGTGCCAACCACTCCGACGCATGACCAGACGTACGACGTGTCGTTCGGTTCGACCGCCGCCAGCGTCAGCGGAGAAACGCCCGCCTCCCGCGCGTTGAGCATCGGCTCGGACCTGCTGCTGCGGCTGCCCCGCAAGTTCCAGCTCATGACCATCGGGCTGCCGTTCGACGTCGAGAGCTCCACCTCGGACGCCAGCACCTCCTCGTACCGGGTCATCTCCGGTCGGAAAATCTTCTTCAACGGTGGGCCCAGCTACGCGAGCGGGCTGGCCGTCGACGTGTTCGTCGACGGGAGGCGATGGGGCGAGACCCACCAGCTCGGCTCGGACGACGGAATGCTCGTCGTGAAGTTCCCGGAGCAGTACGTCGGTCGGGACCAGCGCCCCCGTCCTGGCCCGGTGGTCGAGGCGGACGGCACCCTGACGCCGGGACCGGAGACGGCGCGGGAGGTGCTCACCGCGATCGACTACACCCCGGCGGTCGCGCGACTGCACCGACAGTTGCGCGACGGCGGATTGCCGGCACACAGCGCGGCGACTGTGGCACAGCGGGTGGGCCAGCGACTCCTCAACGAACGCACCTCGCGGGGCCGGAGCCGCTGGCTGCTCAGCGGCGGGGACATGACCGAACGGCTGGCGGTGCCGATCGGCACGGGACGGAGCTTCGAGGGCTACGCCGTCGTCGAGTTGGTCGTGCGTCGGTTACAGCGGATCGGCGACACCGAGGGGGTGGCGATCCGCGACGACCTCGGTGTGGTGCGGGATGACTCCCGGCACCAGAGCGGGTCGTACACCCTGAGTTTCGCCCCCCGACTGCTGCCGTCCGGGTTGACCGCGAGCGCGAGCGGCAACGACCGGGGCGGAATCGGGCCGGTCCTGTCGGCCGGCTGGGGCAAGACCACCGCGCAGGCCGTCGGCGACGCGGCGATGAACCACACCGTCCTCGTCCGCTCGGCGGAACAGGCCCGCTACGCGGCCGACGTCTCGGTCAACGTGAAGCTGGAGTCGACCACCCACCGGATTCCGTGGTTCGCGACAGCGGTCAAGGCCGAGTTCGGAGTTCCGACGGCCGAGGCCGAGGCGTTCGAGCGGCACCACCATGGTGCTCCGCTGCCCGCCGAGGTCGGCTGGTACGGGACCATCGTGCCGCCCGTGTCACGGCCGATCGAGGTGACCGCCGCCGAGGTCGCGGAGCGACTGGGCCCGCCCCGGGTGGATGCGCCGCAGGTCCGCGAGCCGTACCGGCCGGAGACGGCGGCCCCCCGGGAGCCGCTGATCATGGCGGCCCGCCGGGGCGACGGACCGGGCACCACCATCGGCCTGCCCGGCGGGGACCGGGTCGCCGCCCACGTGCTGGAGGCGTTGGGTGTCGCGCTGGGCAGCGGCCGCGGTCCGACGGCCGGAAGCGACGAGTGGGCCGAGGCACGGCGGCTCGTCGCCGTGCGCTACGGGTTGCCGGCGCTCGAAGGCGACCCGGCGCGAGTGCGGGCGGGAATCCACACCACCTTCAGCATCGGCGGCCGGCAGTACCAGGTGCTGGTCACCGCCCAGACGCGGGAGTGGGTGGGCAGCAGCACCTACCCGATGTCGGTCAACAACCGGGCCATGTCGACGGCCTCGACGAGCGGCAGCGTCACCAGCGATCAGGGACTGCACGCCGGCGTCTCCGCCAATGCCGTCTTCGGGTACGACGGCAAGCTCCGGGGGCAGTTGAGCGGGCTGAGCGCCGACGGCACGTACGAGCGGAGCACCGAGCGCGGCGGCGCCCGGGCGGTGAAGAGCTACCGACGTACGGAGACCACCGGTGACGTGGTCCAGCACGACTACCTGCTGGCGTACGAGATCACGGTGCGGCCGGACGACGGTCCACCCATCCGGATGGTGGTCGACGGACCGGACGTCCAGCAGCAGGTGGTCGTACCCGTCGAGCATCTGCCCGAGATCACTCCGACCATGGCGCAGGTCGACCAGGTCGGGGTCCAGGTCGCCCTGCACGGCGCCGGCCCGTTGCCCGCGCTGCCGGAGGAGATGGTGCCGTTCGACCGCGAGGGCGTCGCCGGGGTGTATCCGCGCTTCGCGGAACTGCACGAGCTGCCGGCGGTGGTGGCACGTCTCTACGGTCAGGTGCACGGCAAGCCGGCGACCTGGTTCGGCGATCCGTCGAACTGGCCCGCCGAACTGTGGGCGCGTGACCTCGCCGTGCCGACCGAACTCAGCGCCAACCTCGCCAATCTGGTCGATGGAGAGCAGCGGTGGACCATCCCTCTCGGCGCGGACGGGGACGTGACCGCCGTCGCGGAGATCTCGGCCACCGTGCACCAGGTCAGCCACCTCTCGTCGAGCGAGCGGGTGGAGATCGAGCAGTACGCGCAGGCGGCTTCGCAGTTCGACGTCACCGAAGAGGCGGGTGGACAGGCCTCGCTCGGTGCCGGCGGCGGGGTGCTCTACTCCGATTCGCCGGGCGACACGACGGATTCCACGATCGCCTCGAACAGTGGCGGGGGCACCCTGGTCGTACACGGCTCCGTGCATCAGGACGCCTCGGCCGCGAGTGGCGTGGGCAGCATCGACATCACCCGGGCCACCTACAAACAACTCGTGCACAGCTACCGGGCTGGTCTCGTCCGCTTCACTGTGAAGCTGACCGGCTGGCGCTCGTCGGGTCCGCCAATCGTCCGTCAAGCGACAGTCGACCTGCACAACGGCCTGGAGTTCCAGGTACCGAACCGGCTGGCTCACGACCTCGGCCTACCCGAGGCGGCCGCGGTCCAGCCGCCGACGCAGCCTCGCGACGAGCTGGACCCTCAGCTGGGTCGGGCCGCCAGCCACGTCGAGAAGCTGCGTGCCGAACGACCACCGCTGCAGTTCATCCTCGACACGCTTGTCGAGCGAGGTGTCCTGCCCGCGCCGGGTCAGGGTGCCCCCAAGCGCTTGAGTACGGCACTGAGCAGGACGTTCTCGCTGTCCGCCCTGGAGAGCCAGGCGTTCGAGCTGTTCGGTGGGGGCGTCCAGGAGTCGTTCGTCGTTCCCGGCGGACTGCTCGGCACCGGCTACCTCTCCGTGCGGGTCAAGGCCAGCCTCGGTGCGGTCACGTCCGAGCGGTCCCGGCCCGAGGTGGACCTCACCCTCCGCACCCAGGCGCTCGACTCTGCGCAAGAGAGCGCTTCCTCCGGATGGGCGGCGGAGGTCAATCTCGCGGGTCGAGGCCGGGGTACCGCCGGCGAGAAAAAGGGCATCGGGGGTGGCGGCCTCCGGTTCGACTACGGGCGCGGCGCGTCGCAGGAGCAGGGTGCGGAACACACCACCAAGAACATCTTCCGGTACGGCACAAAGGGGGCGCACGAGCTCAACAACCGCGTCCATTTCACCGTCGAGATGCGTTACTCGTTCCGGATGCCGCTGAAGCTCCAAGTGCTCGGTAACGCCGTACGGTCGGCTCTGCTGCCTCTGGCGTCCGGCTTCCCGGCGCTGCGCGAAATCATCGATCCGCAGCGCAACGCGTGGGAGCTCACCACACCGCTGCCGGATGCCGGCGCGGTCCGTCGGCTGCTGCCCGCGTATCTGACCGGGCCTGCCGGCCGCGCCGGCCAGCAGTGGGAACCGCTGCTCGCCGCCCCGGAGGCCGGCGACGCGGGACTCAACGACCTGGTGGCGGCCGACCCCACCTTCATTCCGATCGCCCTGCCGATCACCGAGCAGTTCGGCCACGACCTCATCCAGGCGCTGGAGCCGGGCGGGTCGGGTACGGACCTGTCGGCCAAGGTCGCGCCGACGAACAGCGTGGGGCAATTCGTGTACCGCCACCTGTTGGCGCTCACCGGATTCACCCTCGGGGACGCCCTGGTCGATCCGGAGCGGTTCGTGTCGGAGCCGAACCTGCGTCCGCGCGTGCAGCAACTGCTGGACCACCGGTACCGGGTGCCCGGGACCGACGTGCGCGTCGGCATCGTGCTGAACGAGGTGGCGCAGCTGCTCGACGAGGACGGCATGCCCGTGCGCGCCACGGTGAAGGCCCGCCGGTACGCGCAGAACGAGACCAAGCCGGTGGCGTCGAACAGCTTCACCAGCGGCTGGGAGGCGGGGTTGAGCGCGGACGGGGCTGCCTATCCGGCGGCGAAGGCCAAATCTGCCGGCGCACGTATCGCCGGTAAGGCGGGTCGCCGCTCGGCTGGCACGTTCGCCGAGGACCTGACCGAGGTGGTGGAGCGCAACACGGAGAGCCGCGCTCCGCACGCGCTGTACCGCTACGGACTGACGTTCGTGGTGCACCTGCCGGACGGGCGGACGGTCCCCGTGCGATCGCCCGAGAGCCTGTACGGCCAGAGCCGGCGGATGCCCGAGAAGCTGCTCGCCGACGGCGATCCGCGCCGGGAGTCGCTCGCCCTCAACGGTCGGGCGTTCACCCTGGCCCGGCTGTCGTCGATCACCAACCGCGTGGTCGAGTCGGTCGGGGGCAGCCAGGACGAGTTGGCGTTGCTGGGTGCCCTGGCCGGCGCGCTCTACCCGGCGGGCGTACGACCCCTGCCCGGCCCACAGCACATGGTCACCGGTATGCGTCCCGCCGTGGACGACTTCCGGACCATCGAGCACTGGAGCCGGCCCCCGTCGTGGGAGGCGGTGGAGGAGGCCCTTCGACGATCGGGACCGGGCAGCACGGCACTCGTCCTCGCTCCGGGAGTCGACGGGCGGCTTCGGAGCCTGGCCGTCCACCGCACCTCGGACGAGCGCAACGTCTGGATCACTCCCCGGGCCGCCGAGGAGGCACGGCTCGTCACCGACGACGGCCGGTCGAGCGTCGTCGGTGAGTTGGGAAACCCGGTGGAGTCGAGGATTCTACTCGTCGATCCCGGTGGCGGGACGATCGAGAATCGCCAGCTCGTCCTGCCGCCCGCCGCCGCCTCGAAGCCGGCGCGGAGCGGGCGCGACTCCGCCCTTGCCGCCCCTCCCATCGGCATGCATGGACGGTGGCCGGTCGTCGTCGACCAGTCTGGCGACGGTCACGTGACCAACGTCCAGGGTGAGCCCGATACGCGGCAGACGAGCGGACCCGTCCTGTGGGACGAGCCGGTCGTGGCGCAGGAGCCCGGCCTGCTCGACGTCGTACCCGGTCCGGACCACTGGCCGGTGTCCTGGGGCCACAGCCTGTCCAGCTACCTCCGCAGACTGCGCGCCCCCTCGGCCGAGAACGACGTACCGGCCGATCGGGGCAGCGGAGCCGCCTGGCGGACCATCGAGTGGATGCGCGACACGGTCAACGCGGCGACCACCGACAGCGCACTGGCGACACTGCTCGGTGAACAGCCGGGGACGGGCCCGCGCGGGCTGACCGTCGAGGTCGAGATCGGCCTGCGGCCGGTGCCCGCCGACGAGACGGCGCAGGCGCGTGAGATCCGGGAGGCGAGGGAGGCGGACCTCGGCGGCTGGCTGACGGCGCAGGTGTACCGACACCTCAACGTCGGGCTGACCGGGTGGGCGCAGCGGGAGGGCAAGGAACGGGTTCTACCGCAGGTCCGGGTACGGCACTCGGTGGTACGTACCGCGTCCGTGGACTTCGTCCGCCTGCGGGGCCTCACCCACGAGCCGGTACCGGGCGAACCCCACCGCTTGACCGGACAGTGGGCCAACATCCTGCGGGGGCGCGCCATCGACGTGGCCCTGGACGCCTCCTCGCGGCACCCGACCGAGCAGGCGGTGCCGGCGATCGACGCGCTGGCCCGGGAGGTCGCCGACCAGGCTGTGCTCCGGCACCTGATCGTCCACGAGTTCCTCGGCAAGCAGATCGTCAAGCTGGCCCCGAAGGAGACGACCGGCCCGTACGTCGAACTGGCGGCCACGTACGACGAGGCCAACGAGAGCCCGGACGACGCGGAGGAGGCCATCCTCTACGTGGCCGACCCTTTCGAGCGGAGCCTCCGGACAGCGATCGGCGACCGCATCACGGCTCTGACAGGCGTCCGCGCCGATCCGGAGCAGGTCCAGGAGATCTTCTCCCGCGTGGGGGTCCAGCACGAGATATACCCGGTGTTCGATGGCTCCGAGCCGGCCGTGCAACTCGGCTACGTCATTCCGCCCGCACCGTCGACACGTGTCGACGATCTCGCCGGCCCGAAGCTGGACTACCTGAGCCGATGGCGTCTGAGCCCGCTCTCGTCGGAGAAGGACGGGTGGTGGCGTGCACACGACCCGATGTCGGACGCGGACGGCATCGTGGCGGCGCTACCGGGATCGGCCTTCCGGGCGGTGGACGCCGAGATCAGGGACATCGGTGAGCGATCCGGCCGTCCGCAGCTGTTCAGCCTGTCCGGCACCGACGTCAAATATGACGTGGCACGGGTCGAGGTCCAGGACGGCGCGCTCTCAGGTGCGGATTCCGCACCGCGTTTCCTGCGGGTCTTCCACCTCAGGATCCACCTCGCGGCCCAGGAGGACGTGTCCGTCTCGGATGTCGAGGCGTACGCGGCGCACGCACGGGACGCCGTCCGACAGGAGATCAACGGACGCTTCCGCCTGCCCGGCGGGGACCAGTTCCACCTGGACGTACGGTTCACCGACGACGCGAAGGACGCTCACCACGTCATCAGGGTGCCGAAGAGCGGCGGAATGGACGCCGGCACCTGGCCCCGGGATGTCCTGCGTGAGCCTGTCCAGCAGGTCCGGGATTCGGTCCTGCACGAGATGCTGCACCTGTTGGGGTTGCCGGACGAGTACGTGGCGAGCGGCGGCCCGGACAGGAACTCGTCGGTCCTGCGCCGCGCCAAGCGCGCGACGAACGATCCTCGGGGGCCGCGACGTCCGGACCTGCCTCCCGCCTTGATGCAGGACATCGGTCGCGCGGGCGGGGACCACATCATCGCGCCGCGCTATCTCTGGGAGATCGCGTTCGTCCAGGAGAGCCACGCCACCGCGCCGCACACCGTCGTACGCCGCAGCGGCGGGACCATCGACGTCACTGCGCCCACTGCGCCCGGCCCGGCGCCCCTGCTGGAGCGGATGTTCGCCGAGCACCCAGCCGTCACCACCGGCAGGTTGGCCGACAACCTGCGGTACGAGCACGACGTCACCGCAGCTCTCCTGGCCTGGAACCCGGATCGGGTCGAGGGCTACACCTACGTCATGCTTCCCGCCACGGTGGCCGAGCGTCTCGTCGCGGGTGAACGGTTCCCGTTGCGGGGGCAGAGCGACGACTTCGAGTTCGAGGACGTCCCGGACGGTTACACGGTGGTGGTCGTCCACTCGACCAGCCTGTTGCTGCACAGCCCCGAGGGAGAGTTGAGATTCGTCCTTCCCTCTCCGGACGCGCCGCTCGTCCTGCGCCAGTCCTGGCCGAACGGCGGTGGCTACTTCGAGCAGGAGCAGCCGTCCGAGCCCGAGGCGGACCAGGTCGCCGGGGTGCTGGTCGACCTGTCGGACCTGGTGGAGCCGGCGGTTCCCGAGTGGTCGGCGCTGCGCCGTCCTCCGACCGGACAGCGGGTGCTGCGTAAACCGGAACCCACTGTGGCGCGGCCTCGTGGCGGAGTTCCTCGGCACGTACCGGACCGTCGGATGGACCAGCCGACGCTCACGTCGCTGACCCCGACCCGCCGGCGGCGGCCGGCCCCCGACCGGGTGACACCGTCCCGCGAGTTGTCCGAGGACCCGGCGGCGGTGTTCCGGCGGGTCGCGGCCCTGCCCAGGAGCTTGCGGAACGAGTACCGAACGTGGGCGGACGAGGTCGTCGAGGCCCGGAATCTCACCGGCGCGGTCGCGGCACTCACCCCGGTGCGCCGCGCCGAACTCGCCGACCGGATGCTCGACCTGCTGCGTAACAACGACCATCGGCAGCAGTACGAGGCGGAACAGGTGGCCGGTGACTTCGTCGACCGGTTCCTGCGCGACGGGCCGCCGCCCCTGCCCACACCCCTGTTCGGGCGTGACCTCCAAGCCGAGTTCGTCCTCGCGCCCGGTGCCACTGACCTCTCCTGGCCCGATCATGCCGAGCTGGACGCCTTCGTCAGATCGGTCGTGGCCGAGACGTCGCGGCGCGTCGAGGACGGACTGCCACCACTGCGCCTCCGTGCCGCCGTGGGGCCGGGCCGTGCGCCCGGGTTCATCGACCGCCTCGCGGAACGGGTACCCGGGCTGGATCGCGGGTTGGGCCGACGCACGGCGGAGGCCCGTTCCACCCGGCTGACCGAGACGCTGACGGATCTGTTGGCGGCGCACGACCAGACGAAGAATGGCGTGGCTTTCACACCGGACGCCGTCCGTCTGGTCTCCACCGCGTCCCGCGATCGGGGCCGGAGCCACGACTGGGTCCGGGTCTGGGTGGGTGCGCCGGCCGGCGAGCAGGAACCAGGCCTGGTTGCCGCACCTCCGGAGCAGTTGTCCACCGCCGATCCGAGCCGGTTGGCGCCGGCGACGATTCCCGACGGGGACGCCGCGAAGCTGGGAACGGGCGACAGCCATGCGATGCGGGCGTACCGGGAGTTCCGGGCGCACGGCCTGCCTCGCTTGTCGGCCGGCGGCCCTGCGGCGTCTGTCGCGGACGAACTCGCCTGGACGGTCGGGCCCGGGGCGCTCCGAAGTTCGGCGGCGGCCGTGCTCGAACGGGCGGGACTCCGGGCCCTGGTGCCCGCCAACGACGGCTACCTCGCGGCCGTCACCGCCACCCTCACGCACCGTCGCCTGCCGGGCGGCGCCGAACTCGCCCAGCAACCTCCTGAGATGTTCCACCTGGCCATGGCCGGGATGCTGGAGGCCGAACTGTCGGGCGTCGATGCCGTCGGTCGCCGGCTCGGCCTGGACACCGCCGACGACACCGCGCGCCAACAGGTGGTCGACTGGTTCGCCGAGGGTCTGCCACCGAGCCGGGTGCCCGAGACGATCCGTACCGCGCTGCGACTGGAGGACTCGGCGTCGGGGCGGACCCGGGCGATGGTCACGCTCATGTCCCACCTGGTCGAGCGTCCGATCGACGTGCTTCTTCCCGACGGCGGGGTGCACCGGACCGGTGACCCGGACCCGGCTCGGGACGCCCTGCTGCTGGTCGCGACCGAGGACGGTCAGCTCCTGGCGACCGTACCCCGTGCGGCGGTGCCGGCCCTGGTGCCGGCCGGAGCTGACCGCATCGTGGTGGCGACCGAGTTCGGCACCGAGGGCAGCATGCCGAGCGACGTCGCGACGTTCGACGGGTTGCACCTGTTCCTGCGGCACCTCGTCGATGCCGAGGACCTGCCCCTGCCGGCGTCCGAGCACCTCGCCGCGTCGCTGCCCGGCGCGCTGCACGGCGTTGCCGACCCCGTCGGGGACGGCCTCGCCGAGGCGCTGCGCGAGGTACGCGCCGCGGTGGTCGACCGCGGCGAGGGGGCCACCACCGACCCGGCCGAACTGACAGTGCTGCCACCGGGTTCGACGTCGGTCAACCGGCTCACCGACTTCCAGATCGCCACGCTCGAAGAGGCACGCCTGGGAGCGGTCTGGACGCGGCCCGGTCCGGACTCGGTCTTCGAGGCCCTGCGCCTCTCGGCGCGCCACGGTCAGCAGCGCATGTCGGGCCTTGCCGAGATCCCCGCGCCGGCCCTGCGTCACAACATCGCCGCGGTGCTGCTCGCGGATCTGGTGGCGTCGGGTGGTGTCGCCGCCCCGCTGCTGGGTCTCGCACCGGAGACGCTGGCGGCGAACCGGGAGTCGGTGCTGCGCTGGATCTCCCGGCTAGCCACCCCCGGAGCGCCCGTTGCCCGGCAGACGCCGCGACGGATCGCCCAGGTGCTCGCGCAGATGTTCGCCGTGCGGGTGGACCTGATCCATCCCACCCACGTCGAATCCGTTCCGGCAACGGAGTCCGTCGAGCCGACCGACGCGCCACCGTTGCGTCTGCTGGTGACCGCCGACGGTCACGTGATGCCAGCCGTGCCGGTGGCCGATCGGTACGACGCGATCCGCCGCCCCGCCGACGCCACCGGTGCCCTCGCGGACGCCACCGCGACGGGTGACTCGCGCGCGGCCGAGGGTGAATCCCGACCGGTGCGGGCACCCGAGCCGGGCTCGATCGTACACACGATCGGCACCCCGCACCAGACCCTGCCGCACCTCGACGAAGCGGTCGCGAACATCATCGCGGCGGCACACGTCAGGGGCGTGACGATGTCGCCGAACGAGCAGGCGATGCTGCCCTCCCGGCTGCTCGCCAACTACCGGGAACTCGTCGGGGGTGGTCACCTCGTCCAGGTCGGCCCGGTCGAGGTGCTGGTCCGGATCGAACCCACCGACGCCACTCTCGCCCCGAACCTCGCCGACCGACGCTACGCGGCCGACGAGGTCGACGACTGGGACGCCGAGGGTGTGGGCGGCGCGCACCTGACCGACCCGGAGGCCAGGAAGAAGCTCTTCCACGCCACCCAGACGACCAGCAGTGGCTTCAACACGGGCGGAGCTTCCCTGTCGAACTCGGGTCAGGCCGGCGCGTTGCGTGGCGCGGTCGGCCTCGGCGTCGGAGTCGGTCTTGGGCCGGGCGTACTCGAGGTCGCGCGGGCCGGGGTCACGATCTCCGGTACGGCCAACCGGGTCGACCGTACGACGGTGGGCGTGCAGGACGCCGAGTCCGGCCGGGTGCAGGACGACCGGATCGACTCGACGCTGGTGTCGTACACGCCGAACTGGTCGGTGCGGACGCGTCCCGACGACTCGACGGCGTGGGCCGATCTGCCGACCACCTGGTCGAGTGCCGCTGAGCACCCGGACGGGCAGGAGCGCCTTGAGGTCTGGGTCCCCGATCACTACCTGCAACAGGGGGAGGCGCAGGTCCAGGCCATGCGGCCGACCGACGAGGGGCTCGGCGCGGAGTTCGCTCGTCTGAGCAGGCAGATCCCGGACACGTACTTCGCGACCGGGCTGACCGGGCTGCCGGAACTGTACGACCGGATCGTCGCCGAGCTACGGACCAACGGACTGTCGCTCGACCCGAACGGCCCGGAGCGCCGCGAGCTGCGCCAGGCGTTGTGGAAGTTGAGCTTCAACCTCGACACGGCGATCAACAACCGGCAGCCCGCGGCGGTGACCGACGACGAGGAGGCGCGGCGACGGCGGGTCCAGGCGAATGCGGGCGGTTATCCGATCACCCTGCACGACCGGGCCGGTCACGCCGTCGCCGTGGTGGTCGTCCAGACCGAGCGGGATGCCGACGCCGCCATCACCCGGGTCGGGGCCACCAGCGACAAGTCGCACATCGAGCGGGTCAGCACGGCGATCGGCGCGCACAGTGGAAGCTTCGGGCTGACCAACGAGAGCGAGGTACGGGCCAGCGGGGAGCTGAACTTCATGCCTCTGCCCGGTCTGGTGCTGGGCCCGAGCGTCGGTGTCGGCTGGACCTGGAGCAACAGCGACTCGGTCAGCGGTGGTCACACCGGAATCTGGGTGCACGTGTCGCGGTACACCGGACGCACCGCCGGCTACCGGGTGGGCCTGCGGCACAAGGCGGTCGTGCACGTCGCGAACAGGGTCCGGAGCACGCCCACGACCACCGCCGACGTACGCGGGGAGGCGCTGCTCCGACTCCCGGAGCCGGCGGCGTTCGCGCACGGCTTCCCGGTCGACACCGCCGCGCTCCGACAGCCACCGGCCCCTTCGGTGGCGACCGTCGAGTACGCCCCGGGCCTGGTCAACGACGGCAGCACGCCGGCGAGCGAACTCCAGGACGTGGTCCTGCCCCGCCACGTCGCCCAGGGGCGGGGCATCGGCATGGGTCTCGCGACGGTAGACGACAACGTCGCGGAGGAGCTTCGAGGGGAGGTGCTGTCGGAGCTGGCCCGGACCGGGTACGTCCCGCCGCGCCGGTTCCCGTTCGCCACGCAACCGACGCTAGGCACGAACGCCCACATCGGCAGCGACAGTCGCCTGGCGAACCTGTCGCTGATCGACAAGTTCGTCTCCACCAACGCCTTCTCCGCCTTCTACGACCAGCTCCACCAGGACGGTCTCTCCTTCACTCTGCGTGGCGACCCGCGTGGACACCGACGACACGCGGCGCGGGTGACGATCAGGGCGGTTCAGGATCCGGAGGAGCTGAAGAGGACGGACGAACGGGGCAACTCGACGCTGCTGCAGCGCCGGACCGGCGAGTACCACCTGGTGAACCTCGCTATCGGGAGTAGTTCCGGGTCGTACACCGCCGGTGGTCGACGGGGCTTGGCCCTGGGCTCCCGATTCGGCGCCGGCGTGAAGCTGATGCAGACCTGGGGTGTGGCGGCCGAGTACAGCTATGCGAAGGGCGCGACGCAGACCGCGGGCCAGACTCTCAGCGAGCCGCAGTTGCTGGAGTACCCGGGGGACGTGGACGAGTTCCGTCTACCGAGCCGCTATCAGGTGACCGTCGACTACGAGTACAAGCCGCGTCAGCAGTCCTCGACCTGGCAGAGCGGCCCGGTCGACGGTGCGGCGGCCGTGCTGCTCGTGCCCTCGATCAACACTCGGCTCGACGACCAGGAGCCCATGACCCACCCCACCGATGTGAGCGTGCTGGACCAGGCGGTGATCTATTACGCGGACACCCACGGGCTGCTGGACGCGGCACGTCGGCTTCAGCCCGACCTCAGCGGCCCCGGGCAGCCGGGGGACGAGGAACTTTCGATCTTCACGGGCACGGCCGCCGTGCGCTCGTACTTCAAGGAGATCCTGCACGACGAGTATCAGACCGAGAACCTCTTCCGCTCCGGCCTTGTCCGGCACAAGCAGGGCAGCCTCGGCGTGCACGGCGCGCTCGGTGCCAGCGAGTTCGTCGGCGCCACCAGCGACCAGTTCACCGCCGGCCTGATCAAGCTGTACCTGTCCCAGGCGTCACACGGACACAGCAGTGGCCACGGCATCAAGTTCTCGGTGGATCATCGGACCCGGGTGGGGACCACCGCCGTCAACCTCTCCGCGGTCCAGAGTCAGCCTTCGGTCTGGGTCCGGTACGGCACCAACAGGTCGGGGTCGTCGTCCCGCACGGGCGGTGTGGAGATCCTCGACCTGGACTTCCACAACATGTACGCCTTCCTCGCCCCGGTCGACTTCATCGTCACCGGAACGTACGAGGCGCACGCGAAGCTGCTGCCCACGTCGGTGCGCCGGCCGCCGTCGGAGTCCGTCGACGGTCGCCAGATGATCTATCTGCTGCCCGAGAACGAGGCGCTGAAGCGGTACGGCGCGGGGGCCGTACCGATCAGCCACACGCAACTCCTGAACGCGTTGCGCCGCTGGGAGGACGGGGACGGGGACAGCGAAAAGAAGCTGGAACTCCACCACCGGGACGTCCGGGCCGTCATCGAGCGGATGGAGCGGGAGGCGCGAGCGTGGCCGGACTACCCGCACCACCAGGAGCTGAAGAAGCTGCGGACGCACCTGATCGATCGCGGCCACGACGCACTCAGTTCGCGCCTGGCCGCCCTCGGCTTCGACAGCATCGCCGAGTTGACCATCCCGGACTACCTGCTCCCGAACGGGCCGACCTCGCTGGGCCACAGCGGCGTCCACTCCCTGACGTTCCGCAGGTCGGCGGAGAAGAGCGTGCGGCCTTTCGACATCGTCCACGAGGCGATCGAGGCCGCCGTCCCGGGCCTCGTGGGGGCGCGCCGATCCCAGTGGACCCCGAACGCGGCGGACCGCGGACCGATGGAGGTGTGGTGGCGGCGTCTCGTCGGCGAGAAGCCCGTCATCGGGCGTCTCGTCGGTGGCCTCGACTACCTGGAGACCATGTTCGCGGGCACGCGCCTCAAGTCGATGAGCGACGACCTGATGCAGGGCGTCCAGTTCTACCTGGTCAACAAGGTGGCGGGCGCACTCACCGAGGTGGTCGAAGTCAAGCTGCGTTTGACACTGGCCACGCCCCCGCAGATCTTCGACTTCGTCCCCAAAACCGGCATCGAGAGGTACGGCCACGCGTACAACGCGCAGAGTTCGGGCACGTCGGTGGGACTCTCCGGTGTGCTGTCACCGCTTCAGCCGGCCTTCGCCGGTGCCGAGGACACCGCGAACACCAGCGGCGGCCTCGGATTCGGCGTCTCCGGCGGACGGCAGACCGGCATTGTCCAGACCCACCAGAGCACCCAGGAACAGACCGTCTACGACTGGGTGGCGCACTACCTGGCCCGCGCTGACGTCTCCCTGAGCGTCGAGGTCAACCGGCTCGACATGCCGAACCGGCCGCTGTCCAACCTGCTCCTACGCGGTGCCCGGCCCTTCACCGGGCAGTCGGCGCCGCTGCGGCGCGAGCACCAGGGCGAACTGGTGCTGAAACTGCCGCACAGCGTCGCCGAGGCGCGCCGGCTGTCCCGCCTGTTCGACAAGTCCGACCTGCGTGCGCTCCCGAAACTGCCGCAGGGCACGTACATCCACAGCGTGTTCCTAGCCGATGCCCTGGCCGCCGGCTGGGGTCTGCTCGGCCGCATGTTCGGCCCCGAGGCGAACGACGTGACATTCCGGTCGTCCGTCACGCTGCCGGCGCTCCTCTCGCCGGGCCACCTCAGCAACTTCCTGCACCAGGCGGTCGCCGGTCAGCGACACACCCTCACCGACGACATGTTCCTGCCCGGTCACTCCAGTACCCGCGCCAGCCTGCACCTCGTCGGCGACCTGCACCACATCGAGGTGCTGTTCCAACTCGACGGCAGCGGCACCGGACGGTATGCGAAGGACCAGGCGGGTACGACCGCGACCGCGAGCAGGAGCCACCTGCGCGTAGAGCTGTCGACGAGCGTCAACCAGAACCAGGCGGTGAGTGTCAACGACACCGCCCAACCGGATGCGCCGTGGGGAACACACACCGGGACGGCCGAGCCCAAGTTCGCCCGGGTCGCTCCCCGGGGTGACGGCAGCGGGCAGACCGTGAACTACCGGACCGAACAGCACGTCAAGCAACAGGGCCGGCTGTACCTGGTGCGCATGCGGTTCAAGGGCCGGCTGGAGGCGGAACGCTTCGAGCAGGGGGATCCGTCCCGGTCGAGTGGCAGCTTCGTGAGCGACCGGTTCACCGGGCCGGTGTACGCCAAGCTGTTCGAGCACGAGATCGCCGATTTCCAGGCACGCCTGAAAGCCGTTCCGCTGTCGGAGCCGGCGACCGAGCCGGATCGGTGGCCCCGACCCGACGACCACACGCCACGCCACGACCTCGACCAGCTCGCCAGCGTGCCGGGCCGGGCCGGTCACGACCAGCTGACCGTCGCCGAGCACATCTCCAACCACATCCGGGACCACGCCCGTACCAACCAGGTCGTGGTGTCGTCCTCGGCGGCCCGTCGCGCCTACCACCGCCTTCTCCTCGTCGAGGAGTGGGCGGTCAGACACCTCGGCGAGGCCGACCCGGAGGCTGTCCGCCTTCGCCGGGACGTCGCGGGCCGCTACGACCTGATGTGGAAGATCAACGAGAGCGAACCGACGCCCGCCTTCGTCGACGAGCTCCGGACACGTACCGCCAGGTTGATCGAGTTGGTCCGGGAGCGGGAACCCACGCTCGTACCGCCCGTCGGACTCACGCCGGACACCTACGATCCGCTCCTCACCGCCCGGCTCATCGCGCACAACCTGCGTCGTTACGTGCACCTCGACCTGACCGAGGCGGACGGCACGGTGACCTCCCGGCGCATCGACCCCGCCGGTCACCTCGCGTCCGACACCGACCATCCGCCACCGGACGTCGTCCGAAGCGGCGTACCCGACACCCTCGTCACACCGGAGCCGCGCGTGCCGTCGCCGGTCCTGGACGCCCGGCCGACGCCCGTCGAACCGCTGACCGACCCCGTGGTGCTGCCGCCGGGCAGCAGGGCGGAACTCGATGCGGGTCAGCTCTACTGGGTCGGGCCGCAACCCAGCGCGGCTCGCGGCGAAAGAATCCGCTCGGCGGCCGCGGAGGTGGACGGCCCGGTCGTCTACCTGGGCAGCGCCCGGCCGGGCCTGAAGCCGCTGGACGCGGACGTACGCGATGTCGGACGCCTGGTGCAGCAGTTGGCGCTGCGGAAAGAGCAACCCGTCGTGGTGACCACGGCCCGGCTGACGCCTGCGTTGAGGACCATGGCACAGACGTACGGCTTCAGCTTCGTGCACCTCATTCCCAAATCGGGCGCGATGTCGGGCGGTCTGGCGGCGCTGCCGTCGGCCGTCCTGTCCCAACAGTCCGCGCTGACCCCGGTCTGGCAGGTCGTCGGCGGCAACGGTGACGTCGAGGAACAGGGCGAGTCGTTGCGGGCTTCTGTCCTGTTCCGGGCCCTTGAGTTGGCCAGGCCGAACGGCGACTCGACCAGCCGGGCGGTCGGCAAGCTGCTGCTCGCACCGACCCGGAACGCGAAGCTGGACGTGATCACTGCGTTCCGCGACGAGTTGACTGGTCAACCCGCTCGTGACGACCTGCGGAAGATCGTCGAACAGGTGGACGGCGACCCCTGGTTCCGGAAGTTCACGCCGCTGCTGGGCGAGCTCGGTAGGTCGGGCAGGGCCGAGTTCGTGCTCGACTTCCAGGAGCTGACGAGCCCGGTGGAGCGCAACAGCCTGCTGATCGGCGACGTGGGCCGTGGGATGGACGTCGGCCTGCGCGTAGGCCTCATCCAGGACTCGGGTCATCAGGTCGCCGGCGCGGCCACCGCTCTCCGGGCGGTGGACCTCATGTTCGCCGACGGTCTGCCGGCTGCTCTCGACTGGGTGCAGAAGAACTCGGCGGAACTGCGTAACGACGCGAAGCAGCACTGGGTGGACGCGATCAGTGGAGTCGCCGCCGGGCATGAGAGCCGGGCCGCCGACTTCCAGGCGCTGGCCGAGGAGGTCTACAACTGCTGACCGGGCGGCGTCGGTAACCGCCCGCTCGCGCAAGGCGAATTCAGTGGATGTCAAGACGATCTGTTTATGTTCGTCCGGCGATCTACAGGAGAGTCCGTATGACAACAATCGCTGTCGTCGCCGCCGGATCGGTGGTGCGGCAGGGCGTCTGTCGTCTGCTCGCCGAGGCGTCGTCGAGGTTCACGCCGTGTGGCTTCGCGTCCCTGGCGGAGATGCCTGCCGAACTGGCTCCGGACGTGGTGGTGCTCGACTGGCCGACCCGCGCCGTCGACGCGCTCGTCCGCACGCTGCCGACCAACTCCCGTGCCGTGCTGCTCTGCGACCCGACCGACCCACCGGATCTCGGTCGGGCGATAGCCGCCGGCGTGCGAGGTTTCCTGACCCGTGACACGGAGGTGGACGACCTGCTTCTCGCCGTGGAGGCCGCACGGCACGGCGGGATACATCTGGCCGCCGACATGCTGGGCATCTTGACCGGGGACACCGAGCGCCGCCATCTCGCGCTGGGCGAACGAGAGATCGAGTTGTTGCACTGGGTGACGAGGGGATTGACGAACGAGCAGATCGGCGGGCGGATGAGCCTCACGAAGTCCACCGTCACGTCGTACGTCAGGCAGGTACGGAGCAAGTTGAACGCGGCCAACAAGACCGACCTGACGCGCCGGGCGATCGAACTCGGCTACGTCGCACCCCGCTGACCGGGAGATGCTGCCCTGAACCACGCGAAGGAGCACGTGTGAGCACCCTCGACGTGGCGGTGGTGTCCCCGTCCGACGTCGCCCGGGCCGGGCTGGTCCGGTTGGTGTCCAACCTGCCGGGTCTGGAGGTGAGCCTCGAACTCGCCTCGGTCGCGCGGCTTCTTGCCCTCCCGACCAGCCCGCCCCTGGCCATCGTCGACATCACGGGGCTGCGGCGCGCGTCCGTACATGGCCATCTCTGGTCGGTGCTGCCGCGGCGGACCCGGGTGGTGCTGGTGTGCCGGCCGGACGTACGGCTGTCGTTGCCGGACGCGCTCCGTGCCGGAGTCCGCGCGATGATCCTCGCCGACGACGCCGAGCGGGACCTGCGGACGGCCACCGAGACCGCCGCCCTGGACAGCGTCTACATCAGTCCCGGACTGGTCGAGGCCGTATGTGGGCACCTCAGTTCCAATCCGGTTCGTCTGGCCGAGCGCGAGATCAAGGTACTGCGGCTGGTCGCCAGCGGGCTGAGCAACGTGATGATCGGTGAGCAGATGGGCGTGACCGAGTCGACCGTCGGCACGTACCTGAAGCGCATCCGAACGAAGTTGAACGCCGCCAACAAGGCCGAACTCACCCGTCGGGCGATCGAACTGGGTTACGTGTCGCCGCATCGGTAGCACCGGCAGTGGCAGAGCGGGCCCGGTGACAGCCGGGCCCGCTCTGTGCTGTGGGTGGTGTCAGCGTTGCAGGGTGAGCAGACCGGGGCGGTACGGCAGCAGGCCGTAGTCGACGCCGTCCGAGGAGGGCGATCGGCCCTGGTAGAGCAGTTGGAGGTTGCACGGGTCGACGGTGAAGGTCTGGTCGGCGCTGGTGCGGATCAGCTCGCCGTGGCTGATGTCGTTGGTCCAGGTGGCGCCGCTGTTGGCCTTGCCGGCGAAGGGGTTGCTCTCGGTGGCGGCCTGGGGGGTCCAGGTGCCGCCGAGGCTGGTGGCGGTGAAGGAGCGGAAGTAGCGACCCCGGGAGCCGATGGCTTCGACGAGCATGAGGTAGCGGCTCTGGCCCCGGAGCTTGTACACCTGAACGGCCTCGAAGAGGTTGTTGGTGCTGTCGCTCATGATCGTGGTGTAGTTCGAGCCGAAGCTGCCGGGGAAGTTACCGATGGGCATGCTGGCGCGGTAGATCTTGCCGTTGTCGCCGGCGAAGAAGAGGTACAT
>NZ_JBEXIJ010000014.1:0-177203 GCF_040608495.1 Micromonospora sp. NPDC005174
TCCACACCGCCACCAGCAGCGACACCACAAACCCGAAGTCCAGCAAGAAATCAACGAATCCTCGACCACGCCGCACAGGTTAAAGATCAAGCTAGGCCGTGTGTCAAAAGCCCCTGGCCGGCCTGCGGAGGCCGAGAGGACCGGCCGTTTCGGCCGTTGGTGAGCCGCCGCTCGCGGGCCCGTGGTCCGGCCGGATCGGAGCCGCCCGCTCCATTGAGCGTGATGCCTGTGGGGCATCAAGATGACTCACAGGCATCACCCTCAATGTGGTGTCCGCCGCGCCAGGCTCAAGGCGAAGGCCTCACACCTGCTGTCTGCCCCTCGGCTCGACCGAGGACCTTGACACAAGGCCTAGGGAATCCGCTGGCTGATCCGACCCCGTGCGTCTGCTGCTGCACTGCCGCCCGGTTCGTCTGCCGGCACCGCGAGCGCCCACGTGATCCGTCGCAGCCGCCGGGGAGGGTGCCCGCCCGCTCCTCAGCCGCGCAGCAGTGGCAGCAGTTCGTCGCCCTGACGCCGGATCTCGCCCAGGTAGGGCGTGTCGGAGAGCACGAAGTGGGTGACGCCGAGCCGCTGGTACTTGCGCAGCGAGTTCGCCACGTCCTCGGCGGAGCCGACCAGCCAGGTGGTGCCTGCTCCGCCGCCACCGAATCTGCCAGGGGTGGTGTAGAGGTTGTCGTCGAGGACCTCTCCGCGTGCGGCGAGGTCGAGCAGCCGGCGCTGACCGACGGCGCTCTGCCAGTTCCGGTCGCGCGCGGCGCCTTGGGCTATGGCCATGTCGGCGACCTTGGCTTCGGCATCGGCCCAGGCCTGTTCGGTGGTCTCCCGCACCAGTGTGGTGACCCGCAGCCCGAATTCCAGCGGGGCGTGCTCGCGTCCCAGTTTCTCGCTGAGCTGTTTGAGTCGCTCGATCCGCTCAGCCACGCCGTCGAGTGGCTCGCCCCAGAAGAGTTGGACGTCGGCCTCGGTGGCGGCCACCTCTTCGGCGGCGGGGGAGGCGCCGCCGAAGTAGAGGCGGGGGTGTCGACGTTCGCCGCGGACGATCGGTCGGAGCGCCAGGGTGGAGCCGGCGACGGTGAAGTGCTCGCCCCGGTAGGTGACGCTCTCCTCGGTCCACAGCTTGCGGACGATCTGGAGGAATTCCCTGGTGCGGGCGTAGCGGTGGGCCGGATCGCTCTCGCCGTCGCCGTACGCGGCCAGGGCGTCCTTGCCCGAGACGATGTTGATCAGCGTTCGGCCCCCGCTGAGGTGGTCGAGAGTCGCGGCGGCCGAGGCGAAGTTCGCGGGCCGCCAGTAGCCGGGTCGGATCGCGATCAGCGGCTGGAACGTGGTCGTCCGGGCGGCGAGCGCGGTGGCCACGGTGAACGTGTCGGGCCGGCCCCAGCCGGTTCCGATGAGCGCGCCTCCCCATCCGTGCTGCTCGAGAGCCCTGGCGTGGTTGGTGAGGGTCTCCAGGCTGTTGTGGTTGTCGGTCACGTCGTCGCCGCGGTGGCCGGGCTGGACCTGGTTCGGGATGTACCAGAGGAACTCGAGGCTCATCACAGGGTCTCCCCGCTTCGGGGGCGGAGCGGCGACGGCCGCCCCGCCCCGATGGGTTCGGTCAGCGGAACAGCTGTCGTGCGGTGCGGAGCGTGTGCGCGGCCACGTCACGGCCGAGCCGGACGCCGGCCTCGTCCGCGCTACGGGTGTGGATGCCCGACCACACCCGGGCGTCGACGTTCTCCCTGGTGGGTCGCCGCCAGTCGCGGTAGGTCCGGGCGGCGCCGGGCTGGCTCGGGCTGGTGATGGTGTACGGCTCCCGGGCCTGTGGGCCCAGCAGGGCGGTGAGCACCTGCTCGGCGGCACCGGAGTAGGTGTTGTGCCCGCTCGGGTAGTCCGGGTGCGCCGGCGTCGCGTGCAGGGGCGTCCAGGCCGGATCCCCGTCTGCGCCGGCCCGGATGGCGGTGACCGGTCGCCAGCGCAGATATGCGTACTTGGCGTCGGAGGTCGCGATCTGGGTGTCGACGAGCGCGACGTGGAAGATGGCCACGAGGCTCGCCCGCTCGGCGACCGGCCCGGCAGACTGCGCGAGCGCGGCGCGCAGGATCCCGGTGTAGAGGGTCAGTGAGGAGCCGAGCCAGAAGGTCGCCGTGTCGGTCTGCTGCGGTGTGCGTACGGCGCTGTCCACAGCCCCGTACGCCCGGACCTCGGCGAGGTCCGCCCGGTAGGGCTCCGAGTTCAGGGCGGGCGGTGGACCGGGCCGGTACCGGTCCGCGTGGTCGAGCAGGAACGGCCGGGCGAAGCGGGTTCCGGCCTGCTGGGCGGGGGAGAAGTCCGGTGGGGTGGGCTGCCAGCTACCCGGACCCGGTTCGGGGTTCGGATACGCCGGGTTGACGGAGGCGGGGTCAAGCCCGTCGCCCGTCCGCTGGGTCAGCAGCCAACGTGCTTCAACGCGGCCGGTCGCCGCACCTCGTTCCTTGGCCCGCCCGTCCGGTATCCGGTCCAGTGTGGTCCGCAGTGCCGAGTCCAGCGCGGCAGCACTGTCGGGTATCAGGGTGCTCAGCGCGGTGTGGACGGCGGACGCGAGCGCGGCGTCCCGGTAGTGGCGGGGGTTTCCGGTGGGCGCGGTCCGGGTGGCGCGCGCGGCGGCGAGCCAGCTGATCGCCCACGCGCGGCTGTTGGTGACCTGCGGCCGCGTGCCGGTCCCGACGGCGGCAGCGGTGGCGTCGTACCACTCCAGAGCGGTGTCGGTCGTCGTCGTGGGGGAGGCGGCGGCCGGCGCGGCGGGCAGGCCGGCGACCAGGACGGCGGCGGCGATCATCGCCACACCGCGGCGCCGGCCGCGAAGGCTCGACAGGGTCATGATGCGGTGGCTCCTAGGCTGGGAAAGGTAGGCAGGGAGGGGAAAGCCGCGCGCTCGGCTGCTCATCGGGCCGGTCCGGCGACGCGTGGCGGCGACCCGCCGCGTCGGCGGTCAGCCGGATCGGTCAGCGACGGTGGCTGGTAGCCGGCGTCGGCGGGGTTCAGGGTGGTGCCGGGCGGGACGATGGCGTCGATGCGATCCAGTACGTCCTCGGACAGGGTCACCTTGGCGGCGCCGAGTTGGGACTCCAGGTGTGCCAGCGTGCGCGGCCCGATGATCGCCGACGTGACCGCCGGGTGTTCCAGGACGAAGGCGATCGCGAGGTGGATGAGGGAGAGTCCGGCCTCGTCGGCGAGTGTGGCCAGTTCGTCGACGGCGGTCAGTTTGGCGGCGTTGGCGGGCAGGGTCGGGTCGAACCGGGCCGGAAGTCTTTCGGCGCGCCCGGAGATCGGCGCTGACAGCCCGGAGTGGTAGCGGCCGGACAGCCACCCACCTGCCAGCGGGCTCCACGGGATGACCGCCAGACCGTGCCGCTGGGCCACCGGTAGCACCTCGCGCTCGATGCCACGGGCCAGAATCGAGTACGGCGGCTGCTCGCTGACCACCCGCTCCCGTCCGCGTCGCTGCGCGATCCACTGCCCCTCCACGATGGCGGACGGCTCGAACGTGGACGTACCGATGTAGCGGATCTTGCCCTGGCGCACCAGGTCGCTGAGTGCGCCCAGGGTTTCGTCGAAGTCGGTGTCCGGCTCCGGCCGGTGCGCCTGGTAGAGGTCGATCCAGTCGGTGCCCAGCCGGCGCAGGCTGTTCTCGACGGATCGGACGATCCAGCGGCGCGAGTTACCGCGGTGTTGTGGGTTGTCACCGACCTGGCCGTGGAACTTGGTGGCCAGGAAGACGTCGTCGCGTCGCCCGCCGACGAGGGCCTTTCCGACGATCTCCTCCGACTCGCCGTTGGAGTAGACATCCGCGGTGTCGATGGCGTTGATGCCCTCGTCGAGGGCGCGGTGGATGATCCGGATGCCGTCCTCGTGGTCCGGGTTGCCCCGTTGTCCGAAGTTCATCGCGCCCAGGGTCAGGGAGCTGATGCGGACGCCGGTGCGCCCGAAGGGCCGTTGGTCGACCATGACTTCTCCTTCGCGGTGGGTCAGTGGGACGC
Source organism: Micromonospora sp. NPDC005174 (assembly GCF_040608495.1). Taxonomy (NCBI): domain Bacteria; kingdom Bacillati; phylum Actinomycetota; class Actinomycetes; order Micromonosporales; family Micromonosporaceae; genus Micromonospora; species Micromonospora sp. NPDC005174. Next base: position 4,002 of record NZ_JBEXIJ010000014.1, read on the forward strand.
GGTGGTGAGCTGCCGGGTGAACTGGTTCGTCGGTCGGGGCAGCCCGTAGTGCTCGCGCAGGGTGGTCCCGGTGTACTCGGTGCGGAACAGCTTGCGGCGTTGCAGGATCGGCACGACGTGGTCGACGAACGTCTCCAACCCGGACGGCAGCACGGGAGGCATGATGTTGAAGCCGTCGGCCGCGCCGCCGTGGTACCACTGCTCGATGGCGTCGGCGACCTGCTCCGGTGTGCCGGCGAAGGTGCGGTGCCCGCGCCCGCCGCCGAGCCTGCCGATGAGTTGACGGACGGTGAGCCGTTCCCGTCGGGCCAGGGTGACGATCAGTGTGTAACGGCTCTTGGCGCCCTCGATCTCGTCCTCGCTGGGCAGGTCGGCGGGCAGTTCCTTGTCCAGGTCGAGGTCTTCGGCGGCGACCCGCAACGTCGTGGCGAGCTGCTGCCGGGCGTACTCCGGTTTGATCAGCCGGTCGAGCTCCTCCTCCAGCGCGCGGGCCTCGGCCTCGGTGGACCCGATGGCCGGCACGATGCCCGGCAGGATCTTGATGGTGTCCGGGTCGCGGCCGACCTGGGCGGCACGCTGCTTGAGGTCGCGGTAGAACGCCTGCGCCTCACTCAGCGTCTGCTGGGCGGTGAAGACGGCCTCGGCGTGTCGGGCGGCCAGGTCCTTGCCGTCCTCGGACGACCCGGCCTGCACCAGCAGCGGATAGCCCTGGGGTGAGCGGGGAACGTTGAGTGGGCCGGCCACCTTGAAGTACCGCCCGGAGTGCTCCGGCGGATAGAGCAGCTCGTCGTCGCCCCACCGGCCGGCGTCCTTGTCGCCGAGCGGCGCGGCGTCGTCCCAACTGTCCCAGAGCTTCTGGGCCACCTCGATGAACTCGGCTGCCCGCTCGTAGCGGTCCCGGTGCGCCGGTAGGTCGTCCAGGTTGAAGTTCCGGGCCGCCTTCTCGCCAGCGGTGGTGACGATGTTCCAGCCGGCCCGGCCGCCGCTGATGTGGTCCAGCGACGCGAACCGGCGGGCCAGGTTGAACGGCTCGTTGTACGTCGTCGACGCCGTCGCGATGAGCCCGATGCGGCTCGTCGCTCCGGCGAGGGCGGTGAGCAGCACGGTCGGTTCCAGCGTGCCGCCCGGCCGTCGACCGATGCTGTTCCACAGCACCGGGCTGTCGGCGAGGAACAGCGAGTCGAGCTTGCCGCGCTCGGCGATGCGGGCCAGGCGCGTGAAGTGCTCGACGTCGGTCTGCGCGAACGGGTCGCTCTCGGGCAGCCGCCAGGCCGCCTCGTGGTGGCCGACGCCCATGAGGAACGCGTTGAGGTGCAGCATGCTCATCCTTCCGTCTGGTCGACGCCGAGCGCCCGCAGCAGGGTTTCGCGGTACGCGAGGAACTGCGGCTGTCGGTACGACCTCGGTGTCGGCAGGTCGATGGCGAGGTCGACAGCGATCCGGCCGCTGTCCAACAGCAGCACCCGGTCGGCCAGCGTGATGGCCTCGTCGACGTCGTGTGTCACGAGCAGCACCGTGGGTCGGTGCCGGGCATGGAGTACACGCAGCAGGGCGTGCATGCGCAGCCGCGTCAGCGCGTCCAGCGCGCCGAACGGCTCGTCGGCGAGCAGCAGGTCCGGCTCGGACACCAGCGCCCGGGCCAGCGCCACGCGTTGCTGCTCGCCGCCGGACAGCTCGTTGGGCCAGGCCCGCTCCCTGCCGGCGAGGCCGACCTCGGCGAGGGCCGCACGGCCGCGCTCACTGGCGTCCGGCCCGCGCAGGCCGAGGACGACGTTGTCCAGTACGCGCTGCCATGGCAGAAGCCGGGCGTCCTGGAAGACGACCGATGAGTTCTCCGGTACGTCGATCAGCCCCGAACCGGTGGCGTCACCGTCCAGGCCGGCGAGCGCACGCAGCATGGTGCTCTTGCCCGAGCCGCTGCGACCCAGCAGCGCGACGAACTCGCCGGTGCCGATCTCCAGGTCGAATCCGTCGAGGATCACCCGGTCCCCGAATCCTCGAGCCAGGCCGTGCACCCGTACGGCGCGAGATGCGGTCAGTCCGCCAGCGTGCGTCGCCACGACAGCGCCCTCCTCTGCGCGAGCCGGACGGCGCCATCGGACAGCAGCCCGAGCAGCCCGTACAGCACGAGTCCAACGATGATCACGTCGGTCTGGCCGTACTCACGGGCCAGCTCCATCATGTAGCCGATGCCGCTGGTGGAGTTGATCTGCTCGACGACCACCAGGGACAGCCATGCCCCGACGACCGCGAACCGCATGCCGAGCAGGAAGCCGGGCAGCGCGCCGGGCAGCACGATCCGGCGGATGAAGGCGGTACGCCGCAGCCGCAGTGACTCGCCCAGTTCGACGTACCGGCTGTCGATGGTGCGCAGCCCGTTGTGCGTATGTATGTAGACGGGCACGAACACGCCCAGCGTGATGGTGATGACCTTCATCTGCTCGCCGATGCCGAACCAGAGGACGAGCAGCGGTAGCAACGCGAGGGCCGGGATGGCCCGCTTGATCTGGATCGGCCCGTCGAGGATGGCCTCGCCCCACCGGCTCAGACCGGCGAGCACGGCCAGCACCGTGCCGGCGGCCGTGCCGATGGCGAGACCCAGGCCCGCCCGTTGAGCCGAGATGACCAGGTTGTCCTGGAGTCGACCGTCGGCGATGAGGTCACCCGCCGTGATCACCACGGTCCAGGGCGCCGAGAGGGTGCGGGGGTCGATCCAGCCGGCGGCCGAGCCAGCTGCCCACACGACCAGCAGCAGGGTCGGACCGATCGCCGCCCCGAACGGGATGGGGCGGCCCGGCTTGAGTCGGCGTCGCGGCCGGCCGGCGACGGCGGCGGCGGTCGACCGGGGCCTGGTCGGTGCCGAGACGCTCATTGGGCACCCCCGGCGGTCAGGGCCTGCGCGCCGACCGACTCGTACCGTCGGTCGTACAGGTCCTCCGCCCTGAGGGGCTTGTTGCCGGTCTCCTTCGCGAGCAGGTCGATGGTCTCCTGGTGCCGGGCGATGGCCTCGGTCCAGCTCGCCGGGATGTCGGCCACGCCGCTGTTCTGGACCAGCCACCTGCCGTCGTCGGCGGTCAGGCCCTGGTCCTTGACGTAGTACCGCTCGATCCACTCGTCCGGGTTGGCCTCGCGCCACCGCCAGGCCCGCGCCCACGCCTGCGCGTACTCGCGGATCGCCGCTGCCTTCGCCGGATCACCGAGCACCGTGACGGGCGCGTAGAGGTGCCCGGGGTCGTCGCGCAGGCCGTGCGCGATCGTCGTCGCGCCGTCCCGGCTGTACTTGGTGTCGTAGCGCTTGATCTGCACCCCGCCGATCGGCGCGACCTCGACCTGGCGGCTCGCGAGCGCGGTGTTGTAGACATCGCCGGTGCTCGGCAGCTCGACCAGCTTGACGTCCTTCTTGCTGAGGCCGGCCTTGTGGAGTACCCGCAGGACGAGCGCCCCCTGCGCCTGTCCCGGGCTGTACGCGATCTTCTTCCCAGCGAGGTCGGCGAGGGTGGCGACCGTGACGCCCGGTGCGATGCCGAGCCGGTAGATGGCGTGGTTGAGCGGGTCCTGGCGGAATTTCGAGGCCACGATCTTCGTGGGGATGCCCGTCCAGTGCGAGTGGATCGGCGGGATGTCCGCCACCGCTCCGACGTCCAGCGCCTTCGCGCGGAACGCCTCCAGGGTCTGCGGGCCGCCGCTGATGTTCGCCCACTCCACCTCGAAGCTGAACGTGTCCGCCTCGCCGGAGAACTCGATCGCCTTCTGGTGCTCCTTGTCCCCGACGACGAGCTTGGTGCCCTTCGGCACGGCCTGTGGCAGTGGAGCGCCCAGGGCCAGCGCCGCGGCTGGTGTGTCGTCACCGGCGCAGGCGGTCAGGCCCAGCGTCACCGCGCCGAGGGTCGCGGACAGGAACGCCCGACGGTCCAGGAGGGATGATGAGGTCACTTACAACTCCTTCGTCGCTGCTTGCAGGGCGGCGTAGCGCCCCATGTGGTAGAGCAGAGGCGCGCCGTCGCGGTGACTGGCGAGCAGCGGCTCGGCGATCACGATGACGTGGTCGCCCGCGGGCACCCGTTGGGTCACGCGACAGAGGAGCCAGGCGACCGGCTCGTCCAGTAGCGGCACCCGGTGCGGCCCGTACCGCCACGCGGAATGTGCGGCGAACCGGTCGATGCCGCTCGTCGCGAAGGTCCGCGCGACGTCCTCCTGGTCGTCGCCGAGCAGGTGCACCGCGACGTGCTCCGCGTCGGCGATCGTCGGCCAGCTCGACGACGATCGGGCCAGGCAGAACGACACCAACGATGGGCGTAGTGACACCGACGTGAGCGAGGTGACGGTGATCCCGACCGGTGGCTCGCCGGCGGCGGTGACCACCGCGACCGCGGCAGCGTGCCGGCGTAGAAGAGCACGGAACATGGTCGGGTCGACCGGGGTCACGGGTTCGGTGATGACGGTCATGGCTGTCCTCCTGGGTCGACGAAGACAGCTGCGTGCCGCCACGAGCGCGCGTGGACGTAGGGCGGCGAGCAACCGTCGATCGGTGCGAGGAGTCGGCTGCCGGTCGTCGTCGAGCCGGCGGCGCGAGTGGAAACAGAGAGGAGCGCGGGCTCAGCGGCAGCGGCCGCAGGCGGCGGTCCAGCCACGGCAGCATCCCCGCGACACCGCGATGGCGGTGCCCTGAAGCAGGGTGTGTTGGCTGGTCACGGATACGACGCTAACCCACAATTCCTATGTGTCAAGTAGGGTTTCAGGCGCTGGGACCCGCCCGGCTGACCGGCCACCCGCCGACCTGCCCGCGAACATGCGGTGCCGCCTGGCTCCAGGGGCTTGAAATCCTACTTGTCTGGTAGGAAAATCGGTCCATGCTGCTTGTCCAGCTGCTCACCTCCCGCCGGGTCGTCGACCTGATGCGGGTCGCCGCGCAGCTCTGTCGCGTGGCCACCCTTCCGGCCTGAGCAGGCGATCTCCGCCCGCCGGCTGTCGTCCCGCCGGCTCGCGTCCGGCACCTTCGCACCCGTTCCGAGTGGTCGTACGCCAACGAGAGGGATCGGTCATGACACGTGATCTCACACCGTCCGCACCCGCCGACGACGCCCGATCCGCTCGCGCGTTCGCCGAGGACTGGCAGGAGTGGCACCGCCGACACGAGGAGGCGCGGGCGGACCGCCACGGCTTCCTCGCCGTGGCCGGACTGCACTGGCTCACCACGGAGCCGCAGGGGTTCCCCGATGTGCCCGGGAGGTGGCACACCGGGACGGCCGGGCCGGTCGTGACCGTCGCCGACGACGAGGAGATCGTCGTCGACGGCCGGCGCGTCCGGGAGCGGCATGAGTTCGGGCCGATCGCCGAGCGAGCCGGCGTCACCGTGGACATCGACGGGGGCGTCCTCGAGGTGGCCCGGCGGGGTGGGCACGACATCCTTCGACCGCGACGTCCCGATCACCCGCTGCGGAGGGGTTATCGGGGCACCGCCACCTACCCGCCCGCCGAGCGGTGGGTGCTCCACGGGCGGTTCGTGCCGTTCGACCGTCCCCGACCGACCACGGTCGGCGCTGCTGTGGAGGGGCTCCACCACGTCTACGACGCGCCGGGTCGGATCGAGTTCAGCGTCGACGGGCTGCCGCTGAGCCTGACCGCGTTCAACGGTGTGACACCCGGCAGCCTGTCGGTGCTGTTCACCGACACCACGTCCGGCGTCACCACCTACGGGGCCAACCGGTCGCTGGCCGTCGGGACGCCGAACGAGCAGGGCCGGGTGATCCTCGACTTCAACCGGGCCGTCAACCTGCCGTGCGCCTACACCGACTTCGCGACCTGCCCGCTGCCACCGGCGGAGAACCGGCTGCCGGTCGCCGTCGAGGCCGGCGAGAAGATTCCGTTCGAGCGGCTGACGGCCGACCCCGCCGCCCGCTCCCAGCGCTCCGCGCCCCCACCCCCTCGGGAGGAACGCCCATGACCTCGTCCACCGACGACCCGACCGACGCCGACGTCGACGCGCTGCGCAGGTTGCTGCGCCACCAGGCCAGCACCGTCACGGTGGTCACCGCCCCCGGTGCGCCGCCGGTGGGCTTCACCGCGACATCGTTCACGTCGGTGTCCCTGACGCCGCCGATCGTCTCGTTCTGCCTGAATCTCGGCTCGTCCACGTGGCCGACGCTGGCGCAGGCGCGACACGTGGCGGTGCACCTGCTCGCGCACGGTCAGCAGGAGTTGGCCCAGACGTTCGCCACCAGCGGGATCGACCGCTTCGCCGCTCCGACCCGCTGGCGGCCCGGGCCGAACGGGCTGCCGATCCTCGACGGCGCCCTGGCCTGGCTGGTGTGCCGGGTCGTCGACCGGGTGGTCGTCGGCGACCACGTGGTCGTGCTGGCCGAGCCGGAGCTGCTCCGGCACGCCGACGTCGGCTCACCGTTGCTCTACCACCGGGGTCGCTACGCCGGTCTCGCGGACACTTCCGACGGCACGGCCCGCCGCGCCGCCGCTTGACCGGAACGGGCCGAGGTCTTCAGCCGGATGCGGTGGGGTGTCCGGCGGACCGGTCCCGGCCCGGCGCGGGTCCAGGTCGACCCGCCGGGCACATTCCCTCTAAATCCTATAGCCTTAGTAGGTAATGCGTCAACGAATCGGCGTCCCCACGTGCGATAGCCGACATCCATCGACCGATGTGTTGACACCGATCCGCGCGGCGAGTGGACTCGGCTCATGTCCAGCGAGCTGCGGCTGACGATCCGCGGCCACATCGACTTCGGTCGGGTGTGGTCGAGTTCCTGTCTGGCCTGACCGGCACCCCGTCAACCCGGCCCGCCGCACCGGCCTGCCGAGGTGGGGCTCACTGCCGAGCCGACCGCCGAGCCTTCACGCACCGACACCGTGACCGACCCGCGCCACCGCGCCGGGCCGGGTGTCGGCGTGCCCCGTACCGCCTGCCTGGACAGGAGACCTCGCCATGCCCGCCAACCGTCTGCGAACCCTCGCCGCCGCCGCGCTCGCCCCGCTGCTCGCCGTCGTCGCCGGCTGCTCCACCGGTGCCACGCCGGCCGCCGAGGCCGCCGGCCAGCCCCGCTCCGGCGGCGGCCTCACCTGGGCCGTGGAGACCGAGCCGATCACCCTCAACCCGCACCAGTACGCCCAGGCCAAGGCCCGCCTGCTGGTCTGGAACACCTTCGAGTCCCTGCTCACCTACGACAAGCAGGGCAAGCTGGCGCCCTGGCTGGCCACCGGCTGGCAGGTCGCCCCGGACGGGTTGTCGTACACCCTGACACTGCGCGACGGCGTCATTTTCTCCGACGGCACGCCCCTGGACGCCACGGCCGTGAAGGCGAACATCGACAAACTCCGCGAACCCGGGTACGCCCCCGCCGTCGCCGCCGTGCAACTGCGCAACCTCACGGCCGTCGAGGTCGTCGACCCGCGCACCGTACGGCTCATCCTCACCACCCCCGACGTGCTCATCCTCGACTTCCTCGCCTCCCCGCAGGGCGCCCAGATCTCGCCGAGGTCGTTGCGCGAGGCGAAGAACCTCAAGGCCGGTGGCGTCGACGTGGTCGGCACCGGACCGTTCGTGCTGGACCGCTACGTCGCCGGTCAGGAGCTGCACTACCGGCGAAACCCCGGCTACGACTGGGCGCCGCCGACCGCGACGCACACCGGCCCCGCGTACCTCGACGAGGTCACCTACCGCTTCCTGAAGGAGTCGGCGGTGCGCGTCGGCGCCCTCACGTCGAGCCAGGTGCAGGTCATCGAGGGCGTGCCCGCCACCGACCAGCCGTTGGTCACCGGCAACCGGGCGCTGCGCCTGACCCGGGAGCTCAACTCGGGCTCGGCCTACTCCTACTACTTCAACACCTCCCACCCGCCCTTCGACGACGTGCGGGTCCGCCAGGCGTTCCGCGAGGCCGTCGACGTGGACACCGTGCTGCGGTCGGTCTACCGGGACACCGCGACCCGTGCCTGGAGCGTGATCAGCCCGTCCAGCCCGCTCTACGACAAGCGGCTGGACGGCAGCGCGTACAGCGGTGACGCCGCCAAGGCGAACAGCCTGCTCGACCAGGCCGGCTGGACCGCCCGGGACGCCGAAGGCTACCGGGTGAAGGCCGGCAAACGGCTCACCGTACGGCTCGTGCAGTCCGCACCCTTCGTCCGCGACCGACGCGACGTGCTGGCGCAGGCCGTGCAGGCGGCCGTCAAGCGGAGTGCCGGCATCGACCTGAAGGTGTCGCTCGTCGACCAGGGCACCGCCACCGACGCCATCCAGCGCAACGAGTACGAGGTCTTCGACAACTCGCGGGCCGACACCGACGCCGGGGCGGCACTGAACCTGCTGCTGCACTCGAAGGGCGGCATCAACCGCACCCAGATCAACGATCCCGGGATCGACCAGCTCCTGGAGGCCGGTCAGGCCGCCGTGGACCCGACGAAGCGGGCCGGCATCTACGCCGACCTGCAGCAGCGGGTCGTCGTCGAGCAGGCCCTGTTGCTCCCGTTGTACGCGCCGGCCGACCAGATCGCCGCCAGCACCGGCGTCGGCGGTGTCCGCTTCGAACCCACTGCCGGGGTGCCCGCCAGCGCGTACGACCTGTGGATCGGGAAGTGACATGAGCAGCCCACCCGTGCGTGCCGTGGCCCGCCGGCTCGGCACCGGCCTGGTCGTCCTCTGGGTCGCGGCCACCGCCGCCTACCTGGCGCTGCTGGCCGCCCCCGGCGACACCGTGGACAACATCGTCGGGGACGGCGCGGACACCCCGCAGATCCGCGCCGAGATCATCGCCGACTGGGGCCTGGACCGGCCCGCCGTCGTGCAGTACCTCGACTACCTCGGGCGGTTGGGCGGCGGCGACCTGGGTCGCTCGTACCTCCTGCAACGACCCGTCACCGAGGTGATCGGTGAACAGCTCGCCCCCACCCTCACGCTCGCGGTCGCCGCCGCCGGGCTCGGGGTGCTGCTCGCCCTGCTCATCGCGGTGGCCACCGCCGGGTACCGGCGACCGTGGCTGCGTCGGCTCAGCTCCGGCACCGAACTGCTGCTGGTCTCCACCCCGTCGTTCCTGATCGGGCTCCTGCTGCTCAGCGTGCTGTCGTTCCGGTTCGGTTTCTTCCCGGTATCGGGTGACCAGGGCGTCGTCGCGTTGGTGCTGCCCGCCGTCACCCTCGCGCTGCCCATCGCCGGGCTGCTCGCCCAGGTGCTGCGCGACGGCATCGACAAGGCGCTCGACGAGCCGTTCGTGCTCACCGCGAGGTCCCGAGGCGTACGGGAACGATCGGTCCTGGTGCGCCACGCGTTGCGGCACGCCGTCCTGCCGGCCGTCAGTTTGGCCGGCTGGGTCTTCGGCATCGTCATCGGCGGCACCGTGATCGTCGAACAGGTCTTCGGTCGACCCGGCCTCGGCCAGGTCACCCTCTCCGCGGTCACCACCCGGGACATGCCGGTGGTCCTGGCCGTGGTCACTCTCTCCGCCGCCGGCTACGTCGTGGTCAACACCACCGCCGACCTGGCGTACCTGCTTGTCGATCCGCGTCTGCGAAGGAGCTGACCCGATGACCGTCACCCTGGGCACCCCACTCACCGACGCGCCCGCCGGGATCCTCGTCGACCCGACCGAACCGGCCGTACGTCGACGCGCACGGCCGGGACCCGGTCTGCTCGCCGCCGGGGCGTACCTCGTCCTGCTGGTCGTCGCCATGGCCTGGCCGGCGGCGCTGGCCCCCGGCGACCCGCTCGCGGCCGATCCGCTCGCCGTGCTGCGTCCGCCCGGTGCCGGGCACTGGTTCGGGACCGACCACCTCGGCCGCGACGTCCTGACCCGGGTGGTGCACGGCGCCGGTCACTCGCTCACCATCGGTGTGGCCGCGACCGCGATCGCGGTGACCGGTGGAGTGCTCCTCGGCCTGCTCGCCGGGCTCACGCACCGGGTCGCCGACGAGGCGCTCAGCCGTACGTTCGACGCGCTGTCGGCGTTCCCCATGCTCCTGCTGGCGCTGCTGTTCATCGCCATCGCCGGCCCCGGAACCGCCAGCCTGATCGTCGCCATCGGCATCGCCACCCTCCCACACCACGCCCGTGTGGTCCGTGGTCAGACGCTCGTCGTGCGCCGCTCCGGCTTCGTCGAACAGGCCGTCACCTTCGGGCAGTCCCGGCCTCGGCTGGTGCTGCGGCACGTGCTGCCCAATGTGGTCGGCCCGGTGCCGGTGCTCGCCGTGATCGGGCTCGGTGAGGCGATCCTGGCCGCCGCCGGGCTCAGCTTCCTCGGCATGGGCCCCCAGCCGCCGTCGCCGGAGTGGGGCGCGATGCTCTCCGAGGGACGCAACTACCTCCAGGTGGCCTGGTGGATCAGCATCGTCCCCGGCCTGGCCGTCACCGCCACGGTGGTCTCGCTGACCGTCGTCGGCCGGCACTGGCAGGCCCGCTTCGACGGGCGGCGACGCTGATGGGCCCGCTGGTCACGGTCGAGGACCTGCACGTCGACTTCGACACCCCGACCGGCCAGGTGGCCGCGGTGCGTGGGATCAGCTTCACCGTCGAGCGTGGCGAGTGCGTGGCCGTCGTCGGGGAGTCCGGCTCCGGCAAGAGCGTCACCGCCCGTACCCTCGTCGGTCTTGCCGGCCCGGGCGCGCGGGTCCGCGCGGCCCGGCTCGAGCTGGCCGGCGAGGACGTGCGGACGCACCGCCCCCGGGACTGGCGGCGGGTCCGGGGCCGCCTCGCCGGGCTGGTCCTGCAGGACGCGCTGGTCTCCCTCGACCCGCTGCGCACGGTGGGTGCCGAGGTCGGCGAGGTGCTCGCCACCCACGGCATCGTCGGCCGACGGGAACGGGCCGGTCGCGTCGCCCACCTGCTCGACCTGGTCCACCTGCCGGAGCCGCAGCGTCGGGCCCGACAGTATCCCCACCAGCTCTCCGGCGGGCTGCGACAGCGAGCGCTGATCGCCTCGGCGATCGCCGGGGAACCGGCGCTGCTCATCGCCGACGAGCCGACCACCGCGCTGGACGTCACCGTGCAGGCCCAGATCCTGCGGCTGCTCGCCGAACGGCGGGCCGCCGGCGTGAGCCTGCTGCTGATCAGTCATGACCTGGCGGTGGTCGCCCAGGTCGCCGACCGGGTCCTGGTCATGCGCGACGGTCGCATCGTCGAGGACGGACCCACCGGCCGGCTGCTGCGGGCACCGGAACACCCGTACACCCGGCAGTTGCTGGCCGCGGTGCCGTCGGCGTCGTCGCGGGGTCGCCGCCTCGCCGCGACGGCCACGGTCGTGGGTGCCCGGGCGACCCTGCCCGCCCGCGGCGAGGTCCGCCCCGACGACCTGGTACTCGACGCACGCGGGCTGACCAGGAGGTACGGCGAGCACACAGTCGTCCGCGACGTCTCCTTCTCCGTCGCCCGTGGCGAGACGCTCGGGCTGGTGGGGGAGTCGGGGTCTGGCAAGAGCACGGTGGCGCGGATCGTCGCCGGTCTGCTCGACCCCGACGCCGGCACCGTCACCTTCGAGGCAATGCCGTGGTCCGCCGCCCGCGAACGGACCCGCCGCCCGATGCGCCGCCGGCTGCAACTGATCTCGCAGGACCCGCTCAGCTCCTTCGACCCCCGCTACACGGTTGGCCAGGTCATCGGGGAGAACCTCGACCCCGACGTCGACCGGCGGGACCGGCGCGACCACGTCGTCGACCTGCTGCGTCGCGTCGGTCTCGGGCCGGACCTGCTGGACCGGCACCCCCGACGGCTCTCCGGCGGGCAGCGGCAGCGGGTGGCCATCGCCCGCGCCATCGCCCCCCGACCGAGTCTGATCATCTGCGACGAGCCGGTCTCGGCGCTCGACGTCTCCGTCCAGGCGCAGGTCCTCGACCTGCTGGCCGAGCTACGCGCCGCCGACGGCACCGCGCTGCTGTTCATCTCCCACGACCTGGGCGTCGTGCACCACCTGAGCGACCGCGTGCTGGTGATGCACGACGGCACGGTGGTCGAACAGGGTCCGGTCGGCGACGTCTTCACCTACCCCCGGCACGACTACACCCGATCCCTGCTCGACGCGCTGCCCACGCTCGTCGCCGCCGGCCGACCGCAGGAGGAACGCCCATGACCGGAAAGACCCTGCACCTGGCAGTCGCCCTCGACGGCCTCGGCTGGCATCCCGCCGCCTGGCGTCTGTCCCGCGCCGACGCGTGGGCACCGCTCACCGCACGCTACTGGGCGGCCCTCGCCGGGGAGGCCGAACGCGCCACCCTGGACCTGCTCACCGTCGAGGACAGCCTCGACCTCCAGTCGACGCGACCGGACGGCCCCGACGGCCGGGTCGACCAACTCCGCGGCCGTCTCGACGCGGTGCAGATCGCGGCGCGGTTGGCCCCGCTGACCCGGCACATCGGGCTGGTGCCGACCACCAGCACCACCCACACCGAACCGTTCCACCTCGCGACCGGCGTGGCCACCCTCGACCACCTCAGCGGCGGCCGGGCCGGCTGGCGACCCCGGGTCTCCGCCCGGCGCGCCGAGGCCGGTCACTTCGGTCGCCGGGAGATCCCCGCCCTGGATCCGACCCGGCTCGACCACCCGGAGGTCGTCCGACTCGTCGGTGACCTCTTCGCCGAGGCCGGCGACGCGGTGGAGGTGGTCCGCCGCCTGTGGGACAGCTGGCAGGACGACGCCGAGATCCGGGACGTCGCGAGTGGACGCTACGTCGATCGGGAGCGGCTGCACTACATCGATTTCGTGGGTCGGTGGTTCTCCGTCAAGGGCCCCTCCATCGTGCCCCGCTCGCCGCAGGGTCAGCCGGTCGTGGCCGCGCTGGCCCACTCGTCGGTGCCGTACGCCTTCGCCGCCCGGCACGCCGACGTCGTCTTCGTCACCCCGACCGACGCCGCGCACGCCGCCGCGATCGTCGCCGAGGTCCGGGCGGCCGAGGCGGCCGTCGGCCGGACCGAACCGCCGCTGCGCGTGTTCGCCGACCTGGGTGTCCTGCTCGACGAGTCGCCGACCCTCGCCCGCCGGCGCGGCGCCCGTCTCGACGAGCTGCACGGCCAGGAGTACCGGTCGGACGCAGCCACCTTCACCGGAACAACGGCCGACCTGGCGGACCTGATCGCCAGCTGGCAGCACTCCGGTGTGGACGGTTTCCGGCTTCGACCCGCCGTGCTTCCCCACGACCTGACCCTGATCACCCGTGCGCTGGTGCCCGCGCTGCGGGGCCGTGGTCTGTTCCGCGTCGGATATCCCGGCGGGACGCTGCGTGACCTGCTCGGCCTGCCCCGACCGGCCAGCCGGTACGCCGTCGCGGCAACCGCCTGATCTCTGGAGACCGTCATGCCGAAGCAGATCATCCTGGCCGCGCACTTTCCCGGCGTGAACAACACGACGGTGTGGAGCGACCCCGACTCCGGTAGTCAGATCGACTTCTCGTCGTTCGTCCACCTGGCCCGTACCGCGGAGCGTGGCACGTTCGACTTCCTCTTCCTCGCCGAGGGGCTGCGCCTGCGCGAGCAGCGTGGCCGTATCCACGACCTGGACGTGGTGGGCCGCCCGGACACGTTGACCCTGCTGGCCGCCCTCGCGAGCGTCACCAGTCACCTCGGGCTGGCCGGCACCCTGAACACCACCTTCCGCGAGCCGTACGAGCTGGCCCGCCAGTTGGCCAGCCTCGACCACCTCTCCGGCGGGCGCGCCGCCTGGAACGTCGTGACCACGTCCGACGCGTTCACCGGGGAGAACTTCCGCCGGGGCGGTTACCTCGACCGCTCCCTGCGCTACGAGCGGGCCGCCGAGTTCGTCCGGACGGCCCGCGAGTTGTGGGAGTCCTGGCCGGCCGAGGCGATCGTGGGAGACCGCGACGGCGGACGGTACGTGACGGAGGCGGACCCCGGCGCGTTCGCCCACCACGGCGACCAGTTCGACATCGCTGGGCACTTCACCGTGCCGCGCAGCCCGCAGGTGCACCCGGTGATCCTCCAGGCCGGTGACTCGCCTGACGGACGGGAGTTCGCGGCGTCCAGCGCCGACGCGATCTTCTCCCGGCACGGCACGCTGGAGGACGGCCAGAAGTTCTACCGGGACGTCAAGTCCCGGCTCGCCCGGCACGGCCGCCACCCCGACGACCTGAAGATCATCCCCGGGGTCACCTTCGTGCTCGGCGACACCGACGCCGAGGCGCAGGAACGCGCCCACCACATCCGCCGCCAGCAGGTCAGCCCACAGACCGCGATCCTGCTGCTCGAACAGCTGTGGAACCGGGACCTGTCCGCGTACGACCCGGACGGCCCGCTGCCCGCCGAGGACCCGGACGTGAGCGCCGACGCGATCAGCCGAGGCCGGGCCGGCATGTACCCGGACCCGCTCGACACCGCCCGTCGGTGGCGTGCCCTGGCCGAGGAGAAGAGCCTGGGAATCCGCGATCTGATCATCGAGGTGACCGGCCGGCAGTCGTTCGTCGGCACCCCCCGGCAGGTCGCCGACCGGATGAACCACTTCGTCCAGTCCGACGCCGCCGACGGGTTCATCCTGGTGCCACACCTGACCCCGCGCGGTCTCGACCAGTTCGTCGACCAGGTCGTCCCACTGTTGCGGGAACGCGGCGTCTTCCGCACCGAGTACACCGGCACCACCCTGCGCGACCACCTCGGTCTCGGCCCCGCCCGCCCGTCCGGCCGCGTCGGTGCGGCGTGACCACGCCCGTCACGGTCTGCCGCCGGCGGTGGGACGACCCGGACGCCACAGCCCTGCGGTCGGGAATGACCGCCGAACTGCGCCACCGGTACGCCGACCGTCCCGCCGACCCCATCCACCTGCCCACGGCCCAGGTGCTCACCCCGACCTCGGTGGCGTGGACAGGCGTGGCGTACACGGCCGACGCCACGCCGGTCGGGCACGCCGCCATGCGGTGGCACGGCGCCGACCTGGAACTCAAGCGGATGTACGTCCCGCCCGCCCACCGGGGGCGCGGCATCGCCGAGAGTCTGCTCGACGCGGCCCGGGAGGCCGCCGGTCAGCTCGGCGCGGTACGGATCGTGCTACAGACCGGTGACCGCCAGCCCGACGCGATCCGCCGGTACGAGCAGGCGGGCTACCGGCCCATCCCGGTCTTCGCCCCGTACGACACCCTGCCCTACTCGCGCTGCTTCGCCCTGGCGGTGCGCCGCCCCATGATCTCAGTGCCGGAAGCGACGGTCCCCGCATGAAGTTCCTGCTGATCACCCTGATCACCCACCTGCCCGACCCGGTCACCGGTCGACGCCCCAGCACCAGCGAACGGTTCCGGGAGGTGGTCGACACGGCTGTCCTCGCCGAGGAACTCGGCTTCGACGGTTACGGCGTCGGCGAACGGCACGAACGGCCCTTCATCTCCTCCTCGCCACCGGTGGTGCTGAGCCACATCGCGGCCCGTACCTCCACCATCCGCCTCTTCACCGCCGTCACCACGCTCAGCCTGCTCGACCCGGTCCGCGCGTACGAGGACTACGCGACCCTCGACCACCTCTCCGGCGGCCGACTCGAACTGATCATCGGCAAGGGCAACGGCGCCGCGCAGGCGCAACTGTTCCACGTCACGGCCGAGGATCAGTGGGACCGGAACCGGGAGGGCTACGAGCTGTTCCGTCGGCTCTGGCGGGAGGACACGGTCACCTGGTCGGGAACGTACCGGCCGTCGCTGACCGAGGCCGAGACCTGGCCGCGCCCGCTGCAACAGCCCATCCGTGTCTGGCACGGCAGCGCCACCAGCCGGGAGTCGGTCGACCTGGCCGCCCGGTACGGCGACCCGATCTTCTCCGCGAACGTCACCAACACCAGCGAGCCGTACGCCGAACTGATCCGCCACTACCGGGACCGCTGGGTGCACTACGGCCACGACCCGGCCGACGCCCTGGTCGGCGCCGGTTCGGCCGGCTTCTACGTGACGCGCACCTCGCAGGAGGCGATCGAGCGGTACCGGCCGATTTTCGACGCCCGGGTCGCCGCATTCCGGCGGTTCGGCCTGCCGACGGTCTTTCCCAGCATCGAGGACGCCATCGAACGCAGCTCGATCCTGGTCGGCAGCCCGCAGCAGATCGTCGACAAGGTGCTGCGCTACCACGAGGAGTTCGGCCACGAGGTCATGCACCTCCAGGCCGATCACGACGGGCTGACCGACAAGCAGCACCGGGAGAGCCTGGAGCTGTTCCAGGCCGAGGTGGCGCCGGTGCTGCGACGAGAGATCCCCAGCCGCCCCTTCGCGCCGGCGGTCACCGCCACGCCGGCGGTCTGACAAGGAACGGGAGACCACCATGCCATCGACGCCACTGTCCGTCCTCGACCTGTCGCCGGTGCCCGCCGGGGGCACCGTCGCCGACGCCCTGCGCAACACCGTCGACCTGGCCCGCCGGGTCGAGCAGTCCGGCTACCACCGCTACTGGCTCGCCGAGCACCACCTCGCCACGGGCGTCGCCAGCTCGGCGCCCGCAGTCCTCATCGGGCAGGTTGCCGCAGCCACCAGCGTGCTCCGCGTCGGCTCCGGCGCCGTCCAGCTCGGTCACCGCACGGCCCTGTCGGTCGTCGAGGAGTTCGGCACCCTCGCCGCGCTGTACCCCAGGCGGATCGACCTCGGACTCGGTCGTTCCGGGCAGCGGCGCGTCGAGGCGGCCCGGGCACCCACCGCGCCTCCGAACGTGCCGCCCGTCGAGGCCCGGGTCGTCGACGGTCTGCTGATCCCGCCGCCGTTCTCCTACGCCAGCGTGCTCGCCTCACCGCGCTTCGCGCTGGCCAGCGCACTGCTGCACCAACCGGGCGCGCAGCCGCCGGCCTTCGCCGACCAGGTGGCCGACGTCCTGGCCCTGCTGCGCGGCGACTGGACCGACGAGAACGGTCTGGACGCGCACGCCGTACCGGGGGAGGGCACCGACCTCTCGGTGTGGCTGCTGGGCAGCAGCGGTGGCGAGAGCGCCCAACTCGCCGGCGCGCTCGGCCTGCCGTTCGCCGCGAACTACCACGTGAGCCCCTCCTCGGTGCTCGACGCGGTGACCGCCTACCGGGCCGCGTTCCGACCCTCGGCGGTGCTGGCCCAGCCGTACGTGGTGGTCTCCGCCGACGTGGTCGTCGCCGACACCGACGAGGCGGCACGTCGCCTCGCCGCGCCGTACGGGCCCTGGGTACGCAGCATCCGCAGCGGTGACGGCGCGATCCCGTTCCCACGCCCGGAGCAGGCCGCCGCGCTGCCGTGGACCGACGAGGACCGCGAATTCGTCGCCGACCGGGTGGACACCCAGTTCGTCGGGTCGCCCGGGACGGTCGTCGAACGGCTGCGCGTCCTGCGTGACGTCACCGCCGCCGACGAACTGCTGATCACCACGATCACCCACGCGCACGGCGACCGGGTCGGCTCGTACGAGCTGCTCGCCAAGGAGTGGCGGGACTGACGACGTCCGCGCCGGTGCGGGATCGTCGACTATCGAAGGTCCTGCGGTCCGCGCGGGACGTCCCCGCGCAGGGTGATGCGATGCATGACCCGCCGTTCGGACCCGTAGTCGCGGTTGGCGTAGTGGGCCGTGCTGCGGTTGTCCCAGAGTGCCACGTCGCCGGGGCGCCAGCGGTGCCGCACGATGTGCTCCGGCTTGGTGAGGTGGGCGTAGAGCAGGTCCAGGATGGCCCGACTCTCGACGTCGGAGACCCCGACGATGTGCGAGGTGAAGCCGGGGTTCACGAAGATTCCCTTTCGGCCGGTCTCGGGATGTACCCGGACCACCGGGTGCTCGACCGGGTCGAGCCGGGACACCGGCTGGCCCTCCCACACGTTGCCCCCGCGTTGGGCCAGGTAGTAGCCGAACTCGCGGGTGCCGTCGTGGACGGCGGTGAGGCGGTCGACAAGTCGTCGTACGGGCGCACTGAGCGAGTCGTACGCCAGCTGCGCATCGGCCCAGTTGGTGTCGCCGCCGGTCGGTGGGAGGGTGACCGCCCGCAGGATCGAGCCGAGTGGCGGCCGCTTCATGAAGGTGACGTCGGTGTGCCACACGTCGGCGAAGCCATTGTCGGTGCTGTCCAGGGCGTACACCTCCGGGTGGGCTGCGTCGACGCCACCGACGACCGGATGCGAGGCGGTCAGTTCGCCGATCCGGCGTCCCAGGCGTACCTGAGCGTCGTCGTCGAGGTGCTGGTCGCGGAGGAAGAGCACCTTGCGGTCGACCAGGGCGGCGCGGAGAGCGACGATCTCCTCGTCGCTGGCGGTGGCCAGGTCCAACCCGTGCACGAGGGCACCGAAGTGTGGCCCCAGCGGTTCGAGGTCGAGCTGCACGAGCACGGTGGTCATGTGGATGCTCCTTCGCTTCGGACGGCGTGCCCGATCTCGGCTCGCAGTGCGGCGTACTCGGGCAGGCCCCGCAGGTCGTCCGGTGTGACGCCGGTGCGCGGCAGGTCGATGGGCAGGTCCAGGACGATCCGGCCGGGGCGCGGGCTGAGTACCACGACCCGGCTGCCCAGAAAGACGGCCTCGTCCACACTGTGGGTGACGAACACCGAGGTCCGACCGGTTACGGTGCTGACCGCGCGCAGGTCCTCCTGGAGGCGCTCCCGGGTCAGCGCGTCGAGCGCGGCGAACGGTTCGTCGAGCAGCAGCAGCGGACGGTCCGCGGCGAGAGCGCGGGCGATCGCGACTCGCTGCTGCTGACCGCCGGAGATCTGCCAGGTACGGCGCCTGGCCACATCGGGTAGGCCGACCCGGGCGAGGAGCCGACCGACACCGTCGGTGGGCTGTCCGGCGTAGCGCAGGGCCGACTCGATGTTGCCGCCGACGGTCATCCACGGGAACAGGCGGGGCTGCTGGAAGACCAGGCCGGCCCCGCGCCCCGGAACCGGCGGCAGCCCCGCGGTCAGGACCGTCCCGGTGGTGGGCCGCTCGAAGCCGGCGATCAGCCGCAGCAGGGTGCTCTTGCCGCAGCCGGAGGCGCCGACCAGGACGAGGAACTCACCCGTCGGTACGGTCAGGTCGAGCGGACCAAGGGCGATGACGTCGCCGTACGCGTGCTCGACGTCGTTGACGGCGATCGCGGCCGTCCCGCCAGGGTCAGCCGAGGACATCCGGAAGCCCTTCGGCGTAGATGGCGGCCTGGACGGTCGCCAGGTCCGGCACGGCGTCGATCTTCTGCTGGGTCTTGAGGAACTGTGCCGCGCTGACGAGGTTGTCGGCGAGTTGGCCCTTGGCTGCCGAGGTGCCGAGCCATGCGGGGCTGGCCAGGTCCGCGGGCTTGAGGAAGACACCCTGCGAGAGTTGCCGCTGTGCTTCCTCCGGGCTGAGGTTGAGCTCGACGCCCACCGATTTCGCGGCTGCGGCGGGGTCGTTGTGGATCAGGTTGAGGGCCTGGGACTGCGCTTTACGCCAGGCGTCCACGGCGGCGGGGTGTGCCGTGACGAAGTCGGTGGCGACGACACCGAGGTCCAGGGTGGGCTTGCCGGCGGTGGCCAACTCGCGACTGGTGACCAGCACGGTGCCGGTCTTCCTGAGTTCGTCGAGCGACGGCAGCCAGGAGTAGGCGGCGTCCAGGTCTCCGCGGGTCCAGGCGGCCTGGATGTCCTGCGGTTCCAGGTCGACGATGGTGACGTCGGATTCCTTGACGCCGGCGCGGTCCAACGCGGCCAGCAGGCTGTAGTGGGCGGTGGAGGCGAACGGGGTCGCCACCTTCTTGCCGCGCAGGCCGCTCACGTCGGTGACCCCGGAGCCCTTGCGGGCGACAAGTGCCTCGTTGTCGCCGGCGACGTCGAGCACGAAGGCGACCTGGTACGGGATGTTCAACGGTGCGGAGAGCCCGCGGGCGACCGGACTCGATCCGATCGCCGCGATGTCGACGCTGCCGGCGACGAACGCGGTGTTGATGCTGGCGCCGGAGTCGAACTTGGTCCAGGTGATCTGGTAGTCGGGTAGGGCCTTCTCCAGCAGACCCTGGTTCTTGACGATGAGGTCACCGCTCGGGAACGCCTGGTAGGCGATCCGGATGCTCTTGCGGTCCGGGTCGCCGCCGCCGCTGGCGGCACCGTCCCCGCAGGCGGTGGGCAGCAGCAGGGTGGCGGCGGCCACGAGGCTGAGAATCTTGCGCATCTGTTGTTCTCCTATAGCTGGCCGCGCCACGGGATCAGCCGGCTCTCGGCGGTCCGCAGCAGGGCATCGATGAGCAGGCCCGACAGGCCGATGGCGAAGAGACCGAGGACGACCACGTCGGTCTGTGAGTAGCGTTGGGCGTCGCGGATCATGCCGCCGATGCCGGGAACGCCGTTGATCGTCTCCGCGGCGACCACCGAGGAGTACGCCACTCCGACGGCGATCCGGATCCCGGTGAAGATTTCCGGTAGCGCGTTGGGCAGCACCACGTCGCGGATCACCCGTGCGCGGCTGGCGCCCAGTGCCTGCGCGGCCTCCACCAGACCGGTCGGCGCGGAGTGGACGGCTGCCGCGGTGGCGACCGCGACCGGGGGCAGCGCGGCGATGGAGAGCAGCCAGAGTTTGGGCGTCTCGTCGATGCCGAACCAGATGATGAAGAGGCTGAAGTAGGCCAGGGGTGGGAGCGCCCGGATGAAGGTGACGACCGGCTCGACGACCACCCGGATCCAGCTGACCGTGCCCATGACCACGCCAAGGAGCACTCCGCCGGCGACACCGATGACGGAGCCGATCAGAATGCGGCGCAGGCTCACCCCGAGGTGCTCGATGAGCAGGCGTCCGCTGTAACCACGGATGCCGTCGTGGGTGGTCGACGTCTGGATGAGTTGGTGCCACACCGCGCCGGGCGAGGGGATGAAGGTGGGGTTTCTGGTGGCGCGGGCGGCGATCTCCCAGAGCGCGTAGAGCACGACGAGGGCGAGGAGCCGGAGCAGGACCCGGCGGCGGCGTCCGCCGTGCGGTGTCGCTGCGGCAGGGGTCGCCGCTGGCGCGCCGATCGAGGTGTCCGCGGCAGGTGGCGCGGGGACCGTGGTAGTCACCTACTTTTCCTATCGCGTAGATAGGAAATGAGCAAGGGGGAGATCGAGGGGTGGGAGAGCGGTGGGTCCGCCCAGCGGGGTCGTCCGCCGTCACCGGGGGCCGAGCGGCTGCGCCGGAGTCACTGCGGCGTGACCCGTCGTCGGGTTAGGGCGGGTCGGCGGCCGCCGTCGCCTGCCGCAGGGCAGCGTACGTCTTGAGGGTGTCGGGGTGATCGGGTCCCAACAGCCAGCGCTGCGCAGCGAAGGCCTGCGTCAGCAGGGCGACGGCATCTGTTGAACGACCAACGGTGAGATACGCACCGGCCAGCTTGAACCGCGAGTGCGACGTGTCGGGATGGTCCGGGCCGAGCAGCGCCAGCCGGCTCGCGAGGGTCGCCTCGTAGAGCTCGATCGCCTCGGCCGGTCGATCGGCATGCTCGTACCCGCCGGCCAGGTTGTGCTGCGACTGCAGGGTGTCGGGGTGGTCCGGGCCGAGCACCCTCACTCGGGCCTCGAGATTGCGTTCGTAGAGGTCGATCGCCTCGGACAAGCGGCCGACCGCGCGATAGCAGCCGGCGAGGTTGTTCCGCGAGCGCAGGGTTTCGGGGTGTTCGACACCGAGGATCTGTTCGCGGTGTGTCAGAGTCTGCTCAGCCATGGCGATCGCCTCGTCGTGGTGTCCGAGTTCTCGCAGACCGACCGCGATGTTGCTCGCGACATCGAGAGTTTCCGGGTGGCTGGGGCCGAGGCGCTGCTCGCGGGCCTGCAGAACGGCGCGGGCGGTGGCGATCGCCTCCACGAAACGGCCGGTGGACCAACACCCGCCGGCGACACCGTAGAGCGACGTGATGGTGTCGGGGTGGTCCAGGCCGAGGGTGCTCTCACGTAGCTGCAACGAGTGACGGTACAGCGCCAGGGACGCCTCGTATCGGCCCTGCCCGCGGTGATACGAGGCGCCGCGCATGAGCACCTCGGCGGTGCGGTCGGCTGTCTCGGCGCTCAGCGTCTCTGCGTGCTCGCCTCGCAGGCGCGCCGCCAGGGCGTCGATGTGCGGGGCCAGCTGCGCCCACCGAGGCCACTGGGCGACGGTGGTCTCCGGGTCGCCGACGGGCTGGGCCACCTGCAGCAGCGCGACGGCGTCCGCCAGCGACCGCTCGCCGGGCTGGCTGAGGCGGATCACCGTCTGCACCAGCCGATGCATACCGATGGCCGGGCCCGACCGGCTGATCAGGCTGTAGGACGCCGCGGTGGTCAGGGCCTCCTCGACCGACAGCGCGTCGGCCAGCGGATTGAACAGATCTACCGGGATGTGATCGGCACCGAGATAGGCCGCGACGCCGAGCAGGCGGGCGGCGAGCGGATCGTCGGCGGTCACCGCGTCGAGAGACACCTGCCAGGTGCGGGCCACGAGATCGTCGCTCGGGTAAGCCATCGCTGGCGCGCCCAGGATGCGGCTCGGCTGTTCGGCGAGCCAACGGCGGTATTGCGCGATGCTCACGTGCGGCCGCTCGACGAGGTACGCGGCGGCGTGGGCCAAGGCGAGCGGCAGGCCGCCCAGCTCGTCGACGAGCAGTTCGGCCTCGGTCCGCTCAGCTTGCCGGCCGGTGCGGCGCAGCAGCAGATCGAGGCCGATGCCGGCGGTCAACACCGGGAGCGCCAGCGGCGCGAGGCTCAACGTGCTCCAGTCCAGGTAGCGGCGGCTCGTGACGATGACCCGTCCGTTGGACCCGGTCGCCAGGACCGGTTCGATCGCGGCGAGATCGACCACGTTGTCGAGGACCAGCAACCAGCCGTCGTGCGTGGCGAGCCACCGACGTGCCCAGGCAGCCGTGTCGTCGACGCTCGTCGCCGCAGACCACTGCGGGGCGAGGGTACGGGTCAGCGCGGCCAGCCCGGTGGCGATGTTCTCCGCCGAGTCGGCGCTGATCCACCACACCGGGTTGTATCGCTGCCGGTGTACGTCGGTGAACTGCAGCGCCAGCTCTGTCTTGCCCACCCCGCCGAGACCGTGCACGGCCGGGCCGATCACCAGTCCCCGGTCGGCACCGCCGAGAATCTCATCCAGATGCCCCAGCGCGTCGTCGCGGCCCAGGAACAGGCCGGCGGGGCGGCGGGGCAGGTTCGACACATCGGCCGGAGCGGGCCCTGCGCTGGCGGCGATTGGCGGGCGAGCGCCGTGCAGGCTGTCCTGCTCCCGGTGCTCCTGCAACGCTTCCCAGGCGAGGAGGAAGTCGTTCGGGTCCTGGCCGCAGTACGAGACGTAGGCGATCACGGTGTCCCATGTCGGCAGCACGTCGCCACCAGCCGCCTCGGACAGAGCCGTCCGGGAGCGGCCGGTGTGCCGGGCCATCGCCTGGTAGGTCGGATTTCCTGCCCGCCCGCGCAGCGCGCGTAGGGCGGCGGCGAAGGCGTGCAGAGGACTGAGCTCCGGAAACAGGGCGCGCTCGGGGCGGGGCATGCAGCGCTCCAAGTACTCGACCGGTCGATTGCCGTGACGAGATGGTAACGGTTGGTAAGACCGCCGCCACCCTGGAAGGATCGACGAACGCGGAACGGTCTGGCGTCCGTACGCCCGACATGCCACGGTGTGCGCCGGTGACGGGACCAGCATCCGCCCGTGACCCCCATATCCGCCGGTGCCGGCGGTTTACTCGTCCAACACGGCGTCGGCGAACCTGGTCACTGACGTCAGCCAGAGGTCGGGGCAGGCCCGGTGGGCGCAGTGCCCGCCGTCAATCTCGACGAACCGATCCGCTCCGACCAGCCGCCGGAGTCGGGTCCGCGACGCCGACAGCGCGCCACCGGTGCCGGCGGGTGGGGTGAGCACTGCGATTGGCGCAGCGGCGTCCGTGACCAGCTGGCCAAGGTTCCAGCGCGGCCGGCTGGCGACTGCGGCCCTGATGCCGGCCAGGTCGGCCGCGCTGGCCCCGTCCACGGCACTGGCGACGTCCTCGTCGGCCCACCGCGGATGCAGCCGTCGGACCCGCCGCAGCGCCGCATCCCGGTCTGCGGGCGGTACCTCCCAGGCGTCGGGCATCCGGTCCGGCGGGTCCTCGAGTACCAGGGCCCGGACCCTCCGCAGCCGTCCCGCCGCGAGCAGAAGTGCCACGACCGCACCCAGGCTGTGCCCGGCGAGCAGGTCGATTCGCTCCGGTAACCGCTCGGCGGTCAGCGTCGCGAACCGCCGCAGGCTGAACGGACCGTCCAACCGGGGCGCGTCGCCGTGGCCGGGCAGGTCGATCGCGTACACCCGCCAGCCCTGACCGGCCAGCGCCGGCCCGATCCGCCACCAGGTCGCCGCGGTAGCCATCGCCCCGTGCAGCAACACGACCGTGCCCCGTCCGGTCCCGTCCGGTTCCCACAACACGTGCACACGACCTCCGTCGTCGGGCCGTTCTGGTCCATCGGCGGTCACCACGCTGCCGTCCGCGGCCGGTTGTCCGCCGCGATACCCGGACAACGACGGCCGTCCGTAGAACTGGACGCACTGGCAGATCCACCTCGGAGGAAGCCTCATGCGAACCGCACCACGAACCGGACCGGCGATCGGACGACGTGTCGCCATCGCGGCGACCGCACTGTTCACCCTGTTGCTCGTCCCGACGCTGGCGACCGCCGCGCCGCCCTCCATTCAGGCCCCGCGGCCACCCAGCGGTACCACTGATGAGCCCTCGGCCGCGGTGCCCGACCGGGAGCGCGACAAGGTGCTGCCCCGCGGCTGGCGCTCATCCGACGACCGCATCATGATCACCAGCGGCGACGCCGCCGGCCTGCACGTGCTCGTCGCCGACCAGAGCGCCGGCTATGCCTGGCGTACCGTCGCCACGCTGGCCGAGCCGGGCTTCGACGCCGATCAATGGATTGGCAACGCGTGCGTCACTGGCTCCGGTCGGCGGGCCTTCGTCGTCTACGCGCCGCGAACCTTCGCCAACGACACCAGTCTGTTCGACCGCGGCGCGTTCACCGCCGTCGTCGATCTGCAGACGGGTGCGGTGACGAAGCTGCCCAGCCTGTCCACGCTTGCGTACTTCAGCCCCGGTTGCGGTGCCGGCGAGACGGGAGTGCTCACCCGGTTCCGCGACGACGAGGTGCAGGGCGCGGCCCAGACCCGGCTCAGTGTCGTCAGTGCGACGGGTCAGGAGGCGATCCGCGAAATCTCGCTCGACGGAACGATCACGTCGGCCGTGCCGGTCAAGGCCGGTCTGGTGGCGGCCAACGGCGCGCGGCTGGTCCGCATCCCGGACAAGGGCGCCCCGATCGGCCTCGTCCGGACCACAAATGTGCCGTTCGACCTGAGGGCCGACGGTTCGGGTGCGGTCGTCTACACGGAGCGGTCAGGGGACCGGGTCCGGATCAACCGAACCTCGGCCCGGCCTGGCGCGGCGGCTTCGCTGCTGGCCACCGGCGTCGCCGGCAGCGTCGGCCCGCTCTCGCCGGTCGGCGGCCGCGTGTTCCTCGCCGGTACTCCCGACACGGTCGGCAGGCTGCCGACCAGCGTGCTCCGCACGAAGGCTGGCCGCTTCGCGCCACTGTCCAGCCGAGGCCACTTGACGGTCACGAAGCTGAAGCAGCAGCGACCGGGCAGCGCCGGCGCCGATCCGGGCGGGTCTCGTTCGCTGCGCATCGACGCCGAGGTCGTGGCCAGCGGCCAGCGGGTCAGCTTTGCGGTGGCGCCCACCAAGGCGGCGGGGCGGTCCGCCGAACACCCGATCATGGCCGGGAGCGGTGCTCGGGGTCTCGTCGCGGGCTCGCCGACCGACCCGGTCGACGCCGACCGGACCTGCTCGGTGCCGCGCAACGATCCGCGCACCCAGGTATACCAGCCGACGCCCCGGCAGGTCGAGTGGGCGGCCGATCAGGCGGTCACCGGGCACCTGACGATGACCCGACCGGCCAACTGGCGGCAGTCGGGCCTGCCAGCGTGGAGCCCACAGGGGATGTTCCCGCGGCCGGCCCTCGCTGGCGGGGGACGCGTCCCGGTCCAGGTGCTGCTCGGCATCCTGACCCAGGAGTCGAACCTGTGGCAGGCGTCGAGTGTCGCCCTGCCTGGCGCGACCGCCAATCCGCTCATCGGCAACTTCTACGGTCGCGAGCTGTACAACCAGAACACCGGCGATGACTGGATCATCGATTGGAGCAGCGCGGACTGTGGCTACGGGGTCGCCCAGGTCACGGACGGCATGCGTCTGGGTGATCCGGCCCGCACGGCGAACCAGCAACGGGCAATCGCCCTGGACTATGCCACCAACATCGCGGCTGGGCTGCGGATCCTGGTGGCGAAATGGAACGAGACGCGCGCGGCTGGGCTGATCGTCAACGACGGCGATCCGGCAAACATTGAGAACTGGTTCTTCGCCGTGTGGGCGTACAACTCGGGCTTCCATCCCGAGGCCGACGCCGGCCAACCCTGGGGGGTGGGCTGGGCGAACAATCCGGCGAACCCGCGCTATCCGGCCGACCGGCTGCCGTTCCTCGAGTACGCGTACGCGGACGCCGCCCACCCGCAGTACTGGCCGTACGAGGAGAAGGTCCTCGGCTGGGCGGGCCACCCCATCGACTCGGTGGTCGCGCCGGACACGATGATCGCCGGCTACCGGGCCGCATGGTGGACGACGGAGGCGAACCGGGAGACGGCGAAGCCGCCCGTCGACCAGTTCTGCGACAGCTCCAACGACTGCCACCCCGGAATGGTCTTCGTCCCGAACGATCCATCGGTGGCCGGCGAGCCGGCCGGTCCGTGCGGACACCGCAACGCGTCCGGGAAGTACGACCTGCAGTGCTGGTACCACCAGTCCACCGCCTGGAAGGACTGCAACACCGATTGCGGGTACGAGCTCCTGCGGTTCGATGAGACGTACCCTGAGCAGCCGGATGGCGTGAGCTATCCGCCCAACTGCGCGCTGGCGGGCCTGCCAGCCGGCGCCCTGGTCATCGACGACGTCGCCGACTCGGTGCCCTCGGTGCGCACCTCGTGTGGCCACCCCTGGATCAACCAGGGCACCTTCGGCCTCACGTTCGCCGCCGACGGCTCGGGCACGTACCCGTCGAAGGTGGACTTCCACCAGATCGGTGGCGGCTTCGGCGGCCACTTCTGGTTCGCACGCACGCGCCAGAGCGGCGAGGCGCAGATGAAGGTCACCGGCACCTGGACCCTGAACCGGTCGTTGTCGGGCTGGGCGCGGGTGATGGTCCACATGCCGGACCATGGGGCCCACACGCAGCAGGCGAGGTACGAGATCGACCTCGGCAACGGCACCAAGACCCGAGTCGTGCTGCAGCGGACCCTGCAGAACCGTTGGGTGTCGCTCGGGGCGTTCCCCTTCGCGGGGGTGCCACGGGTCCGGCTCAGCTCGCAGACTCTGGACGGCACCGGCAATGACGACATCGCCTTCGATGCCGTCGCGTTCCAGCCGCTGCCCGGCAAGCCGCACGATCAGGTCGTCGCACTCGGAGACTCGTACTCGTCCGGAGAGGGCGCTTCGGTCACCGGCGGTGGTGACTACTACCGCGAGACTGACAACAACGGCGGCGACGAGGCCACCCGCAACGCCTGCCATCGCTCGCGCAACGCCTGGAGCCGCAAGGCGGTACTCCCGTCGTCGTCGCTGCCGATCGGCATCCGGGCCGACGCCTGGGACACCTCGATGGACTACCACCTGCTGGCCTGTTCGGGTGCCTGGACCAACGGCGTCATGCCGCTGCTGCCCTACCGCCCCGGGCCGGATGACAAGCACGTGGAGCAGTACGGCGAGCTCAACCAGCTCGACCGTGGATTCGTCGACGAGAACACCACGCTCGTCACGCTCTCGGTCGGCGGCAACGACGCCCTGTTCAGCGACATCATCAAGAAGTGCATCGCGGACCTCTTCCATGACTGCCAGGACGAGACGCTCGACGGCGAGACCCAGCCGCTGAGGGTCACCGAGCCGCAGCTGCTGAATGCCGTCGAGCCCAAGGTGGCCGAGGTTCTACGCCAGATCCACGTCAAGGCGCCGAACGCCAAGGTCCTGCTCATGGGATATCCCAGGCTGATCGACAACGACGGCGTCTGCCTCGCCGGCGTTGCGGGCATCGGCATCAGCCCGGCCGAGACGCAGTGGCTGGCCCAGATGGGTCAGCTGCTGGATCAGCATCTGGCTGCTGCTGTTGCCACGGCGAACGGCCAGGGCACGCGATGGGCCTGGTACTCCGACCCCAACGACGAGTTCGCCGGCAAGGGTGCCTGCGGCTCACCCGAGTCGATCCACGGCGTGGTGATGGCCAAGACGCCCGGTGACAGCCCTGGGATGAGCGCGTCGCAGCAGTCGTTCCACCCGAAGAACGAGGGCACGACCCTCTACGCCCAGGCCATGAACCAGACCGTGCCCGCCATGGGCATGTAACGGAAGCGAGGAAATGCCATGAACCACTCTCGATTCATCAGTCTGCTGGGCGCCGTCGCCCTCGGCCTGTCTGGCACCATCGCGGTCGGCTCACCGGCCCTTGCGGTGAGCTGCTACGGCGACTACTGCTCGGGCCAGGACCCGGAGGCCTCGGGCTGCAGCGCGGACGCCACGACCACGGCGTCGGCCCGGATCTGGGGCACCTACTCCTACATCGAGTTGCGCTGGTCGCCGACCTGCAAGACGAACTGGGCCCGCGTGCCCGCCTCGTGGGGAACCTCGTACCCGTCGCAGGTGCAGGCATTCCAGTGCGCCACCGGCTACAACCAGTCCGGTGTCTCAGCCTCGAACGCCTCCTACTCCTGGAGCCGGATGATCTATTCACCCAAGCTCGGTGTCAGCGCCCGGTGGACCGGCGCCCCGGGCTACACCAGCACCGCGTGCGCGTGAGAGGGACCGCCAGCATGCGCACACGTACTCGGACCATGGCGTTGTTCGGTGTGGCACTGGTCGCACTGTCCGGGGTCGTCGTCGCCCCCGCACCGGCCCGGGCGGTTGGCTGCTGGGGCGACTACTGCTCGGGCCGCGACCCGGAGGAAACCGGCTGTGGCGCGGACGCGGTGACCGTGGCTTCCGGGCCGATGTGGGGTACCTCCGGCTCCTACGTGGAGTTGCGCTGGTCGCCGACGTGCAGGGCAAACTGGGCGCGGCTTCCCGCTGTGTATGGCACGAATGAGCCGCAGGCCCTTGTGGCCTACCAGTGCCCGACCGGCTACCAGCAGGTTGGCGTCTCGGCCTCGAACTCGACGTGGTCGTGGAGTCGGATGATCTACTCACCGTACAAGTCGGTTCGGGCGCTCTGGAATGGCGGCCCGGGCAGAGGCGCTACGGCCTGCGTGTGATCGACAGCGCCCTCCGACGGCCCTGAGGGGTCGCCGGAGGGCGCTGCCCGGCTGGTGTCCGTCAGAGGTGGTGGAGACCCTCTGTCAACTGGTGGATGACGTGCCACGGTGCTTCGTCGGCGGTGGGTCGGGGAAAGCCGCCGTGCCGGAAGGTCCAGTTCAGGTAGCCCACCAGCGGCATGCGAGCCTCGCCCACGAAGTGCGCGTCGGCGGATGCGTCGGGAAGGATGATGCCGTACGGACCGCCGCCGCTGACGTTGTCCTTGTGGAAGTGATCGGGCGCGACGGGCAGGAGGAATGGTTCATCCGGGTCGTCCTGCCACGCCTCGATCTCCTCCGCGAAGTACTCGCGGATGTCGCTGTCCGGGTAGCGGGAACCCGCCAGCTCCAGCACGAGCGGGTCGGCCGCAGCCGAGTTGGGCCACTGGGGGTGCGTTCCCACCAACCACACGTCGCCCACGATGCGGATCCACGACGAGAGCGTCATCGGAAGTGCGCCCAGACGCTGTTCCAGCCAGTGAAGGAGCTCTTCCGCCTCCGCGCCGGGTGGCGTGTATGGCTCTGTCGGAGTCTGGTCGTCGTCGTTCTGGTGGAATCGGTAACCCTGCTCGCGTAGGCGCGCGACCAGGGTTTCGATGTTGCTCCGTGCCCGGCGAGCCATCTCGTCGCACACCGCCTGCGCCTCCGGGGCGAAGTCTGGCTCGCGGACGCGGTCACCAAGCTGCCGCATCTCATGCCATACATGATCTTCTTGCCCGGCGACGTAGCGGTTCAGCCAGTCCAGGTGCTGAGTCATCGTGATCATGGTGCCGCAGGTGATCTTTTCACGCAACGGTCCGTGCGGCAGGCGCGTCCAACCGACGGCCCCTTTGTCATACCTGGGTAACTGTGCCGAACTGCCGCGAGCGGAGCTACTCGCGATCGTGTAGCCAGTCCTGGTACCAGTCGGCAAAGTCGGCCTCGGAGCTGAGGCCACCGTCGGCGGCTCGGTCGTCGAACCAGACTTGGCCTCGGGCTGGTCCCGTGATGATCAGGCGGTGGAAGGCGCCGCAGCCGAATTCGGCGATTATCAGCGAGCCAGCGATTTCTCGTTCATCGAAGTATTCGTCCTCGGTCATCAGGTCGACTGGTCCGGGGACGCACGGGTCTGGCACGTGGTAAGCCGGGTTCCATGCCTGGGTGTGAGGGAAGGGGGTGGCAAGATAGCCAGGCCGGTGACGCGCTTCTCGCTCGTGGTCGCGCAGACCGTCGCCGTCGAGAGTGAATAGGCCGTAGTGTGGGCCCGCGCCGCCGTTTCCGACCTCCCGAAGGAAGCTGCGGTAGGCGTCCGGCAACGTGATGTGGTGGTGGCACTCGAACGCGGCCAGGTCGGCTTCGCTGAGAGTGGCCCCGAGCTGGTATCGATGGCGCCGCGCCCCGGAGCGTCGGAGTTCCGGGTCTTCAGCTCGCATAACTGCAAGGCGGGCTTGGATGTCCTCAACGTCCCACATGTTCCTCATCCTGGTGCGGTGCTGTCAGCCTACGGCTGCTTCTGCCGGTGGCGCGATGGCACCTTTGAACGTGGGCACTCCCTTCTGCTGGCCTTGGATCGAGCGACCGCTTGGTAGTCGTGTGAGGCACCTCGGCCAGAACCCGGTCACCGTCGAGTTTGAAGGGCGGTACCGGCGGCTTCGACCACCAGCACTCGTGAGCGTGCGCGCGAGTCGGGTCTGCCCGGCAGAACCGGACAGACCCCGAAGCTCCCGCGTCGAATCACGGAATCATGCGGCTCACATCAGCCCGTGCAGGGCGTCGTGATCGTCTCCTCGCCTGAGACATTCCCCCCGTAAATCCAGCCGTACGGCGCCGCTCCTCCGACACTGACGTAGTACCACCAGTTTCCCGAAGAGTTCTTGAACCTGCACCAGCCGCCGAGTCACCAAGCCTCGCCGCTGGTTTCCGACACCGACAAGGATCTGACCTGTGCGGAACGGTTCCGCACACGCCACCCTGACCACCGCCTGCGGCGTGTGCGCGAAGCTCGTGCCGGCGTCGCCGCACGGTCGACGCGGCGTAGGGGCTGTTGTGCGAGATGGACGGTGGGCGGTCATCGAGCCGCTGTCGCCGGTACGGGTTCCGGTGTGCTGGCACGACCACCTGGGACTGTGAGCCGATCATCGAGAAGCGGGAATCAGGGCTGCCGAAGTCGCGGAGCCGTGGAGTGTGGACCAGTCCCGACTACACCCGGCTTGGACAGGAATGCAGGGACACCCTCAACGCTTTCTGACAGGTTCCTGACACCCGGTCCGTAGGTTCTCGCGCATGACGACACCGGAACGCCGATGGTGGGGCGAGGGCAGACGCGCCTCGATCATGCTGACGTCGGCAATGCTTGTCCTCGGAACCGCCATCTCCCTACCGAGCGCGGCCGCCGCGGCTGCCTCGTCGACTGTCGGCAGGGCAGCGAACGTGGCAACGCATGCGCAGGCGGTCAACGCCGCCGAGCGGCAGGCGGTCCTCGACTACTGGACATCGGAGCGGCTCGCGGCGCTGAACGAGCCCCTCTCCGGCAACCCTGCGACGAGTGGACCCGACGGTGCTCCCTGGACCCGGTCCAACGCCGTGGCGTCGACGGTGGGCCGACTCTTCTTCACCAGCCAGGGCGAAGACTCCAGTTGCACGGCGACCGTTGTCGACAGCGCCAATCGAAGCACCGTGGTGACGGCCGGGCACTGCGTGCACAGCACCGATCTTCTCGGTGAGAACGGCGAGTGGGCGACGAATGTGATGTTCGTACCCGGCTATCGTGAGGGTCGGGCACCCTACGGCACGTTCGTCGGACGCATCGGAGTCGCCGATTCGACCTGGTTGCGGAACAACGGCCAGGACCCGAAGTTCGACTCGTACGACCAGGCCTTCGTGGTGCTCCACAAGAATGAGCGTGGCCAAAGGGTGCAGGATGCGGTCGGGGCGGCGCAGAGCGTCGGCTTCGACCTGCCCGGAGCGCAGCTCGTCTTCCAGTTCGGCTACCCTCGCGCCGCGTCGGACCCTGCCCGGGACGGTCTTCCGGAGTTCACGGGGCGGCGGCTCGCCTACTGCACGGGCCAGGCCAGCGAGGATCCCGGCAGCACCGACTGGCCCACTCCGAAGGGCCAGTGGGGCGCCGCCTGCGTGATGGGTGGTGGTTCCAGTGGCGGTCCGCGCATGGCCCGATTCGATGTCGTGTCCGGCCTGGGAACCGTGGTGGGCGTGAACACCTGGTCCGATTTCCTCGACAACACCGGCACGGTGTGTGAGCGCGGCGACGAGGCCTGCACCCGTCACCTCATCGGCCCCCAGTTCACCTCGGCGATCACCAGGCCGCTCTATGACCGCGCCCAGCGCGCCTAGGGTCTGCTTCGTCAGCAGCCGTGCTGGCTGACTCCGGGCAGGTCGACCGTCGAGGCGGGATCGACCTGCCCGGCTGCGGTCCGGGATTGCAGAGCCGGTCGCCACGGATGGCGATCCGGAACGCCCACTGCCGTCCGCTCAGCCCACGTGATCGACGACTGCGCCGAAGTGCTGGGCCAGCCGGAGGGCGCGTACGTTCTGCGGCACGATGTATGCCTGCTGGACACGGTGCCCGTGCGCGGTGGCGAGTCCGACCAGCCACCCGGCGACCGCCCTACCCACGCCGATCCCCTGCCAGTCGTCGGCGACCAGTATCGCCACCTCCGGCGGTGCGGACTTCTGCCAGAAGAGGTGGGCGAGGCCCACCAGACGGTCCTGGCCCGGTACCGAAACCAGAACGGTGTAGCCCTTGTCGGGATGGGTCAGGTTCCGCCACTCACTTGCCCGGATCCGGCTCCGCCCCGCGTGGTACCGCGCGGCCCGGCTCGCGGGGGAGCAGTCCTGCGCGTGGAACTGATTGACGAGGTGGAGATCGCCCGGTGTGGCGTGACGTATGTGCAGCCGGTGTCCTGCCGAGGTGGTCACCTCGGCCGCCTCCCGCGGCGCTTCAGAGCACTCGTTCATCACCTACCTGATGTTCGTGGCGGACGAGAAGTTCGGATCTGGCCGGGATGATGAGGATCACGCCCGGCGTCAGCTCACGACGGCGGGAGTGAGCGCCGGTGGCGTTCCGCGTTCGCAATCCTCGTACTCTTAAGCTTCTTTGAAGTTCTTCCGCGCAGCTTGATGGTCGGCAAACCGGCTCACTAACCTCATCTCGTCCGGATCATCCCCAGCTCCACGATCCGGGCGAAACATCCCCTGAGGAAAGTTGCCACCGTCATGAGGCTGACCCGCCGTACCCTGCTCGGCTCCGCGATGGCCGGCGCCGCGGCCACCGTCGCCGGCGTCTCGCTCGACGCCCTCGCGGCCAGTCCCGCCGCCGCCGCGGTGAGCCCGCCCGGCGACGTGGTCGGAAAGATCACCGTCGGCTACCAGGGTTGGTTCACCGGGGCCGGCGACGGGAGCCCGTTGTCGGGCTGGTGGCACTACGGCCAGGACTGGCAGAAGATCCCCTCGCCGGTCAACGAGGCACTCAAGTCATGGCCGGACGTGCGCGACTACGACCGGGTGTACAAGACCGGATACCAGAACCTGGGCAACGGCCAGCCCGCGTCGCTGTTCTCGTCCTACGACCAGCAGACCGTGGACACCCACTTCCGCTGGATGCAGGAGAACGGGCTGGACACCGCCGCGTTGCAGCGCTTCAACCCGGTCGGCGGGGAGGGCCCGATCCGCGACGCCGTCACGATCAAGGTCCGCAACGCGGCCGAGGAGTTCGGCCGCAAGTTCTACATCATGTACGACGTCAGCGGCTGGACGGACATGCAGCAGCAGATCAAGGACGACTGGACCAACAAGATGAAGGCGTACATGGCCTCCCCGGCGTACGCGAAACAGAACGGCAAGCCCGTCGTCGGCATCTGGGGGTTCGGCTTCAACGACAGCAACCACCCGTGGAGCGCCGCCGTCTGCCTCGACGTGATCAACTGGTTCAAGGCGCAGGGCGTGTACGTCATGGGTGGCACGCCGACGCACTGGCGCAACGGCGACAGCGACTCGCGGTCCGGCTTCTCCGACGTCTACCACGCGTACAACATGATCTCGCCGTGGATGGTCGGCCGGATCGGCGACGCGGCCGGGTCGGACTGGTTCTACACCAACGTGACGCTTCCCGACGTGCAGGACTGCGTGGCGCACGGCATCGACTACCAGCCCTGTGTGCTGCCCGGTGATCTGCAGGAGCGCCAGCGCGCGCACGGTGACTTCATGTGGCGGCAGTTCTACAACGTGATCCGGGCCGGAGCGCCGGCGATCTACATCTCGATGTTCGACGAGTACAACGAGGGCAACCAGATCGCCAAGACGGCCGAGACAGCCGCGTTCGTTCCGGTCGGCTCGAAGTTCCTGCCGTTGGACGAGGACGGTACGAAGTGTTCGGCGGACTACTACCTGCGGCTCAGCGGTGACGGCGGCCGGATGCTCAAGGGCGCGATCGCGTTGACCGCCACCCGACCGACCGCGCCGGTGCTCGGCTCCACGCCGACGCCGCCCGCCGCCGTCGGCGTGCGGTCCCGGGCCAACGGCCGCTTCGTCGGAGGGTCGCCATTGGTCGCCTCGCTGACGTCCGCGTCGGAGAAGTTCACCATCGTCGACGCCGGTGGCGGGCTCGTCGCCCTTCGATCCAGCAGGACCGGAAAGTACGTCTGCGCCGAGGACGCCGGTGCGGCAGCGCTGGTGGCCGACCGCGACACGATCGGCGGCTGGGAGACGTTCACGAGGGTGACGAACCCGGACGGCAGTGTCAGCTTCCGCAGTGGCGCGAACGGCAGGTACGTCTGCGCCGAGGACGCCGGTGCCGGTGCGCTGATCGCGAATCGCACGGCGGTCGGCCCGTGGGAGTCCTTCGACCTCGTCTAGGTGTTCTGTCCGGAGTGGTTGGGGACGCGGCTGGGGGGTGGGCCGCCGAGTGCGGTGTGGTGGCGGTGGTGATTGTAGGCGTGGAGCCAGGCGGGTAGGGCGGCTCGTCGGGCGGTCTCGGATCGGTAGGGCTTGGCGTAGGCCCATTCGTCGGTCATGGTCCGGTGGAAACGCTCGACCTTGCCGTTTGTTTGTGGCCGGTAGGGGCGGGTCTTCTTGACGGTCGGTGGTGTGTCCGGGGGTGGCGGTGCGGTTGAGTTTCCCGCGAGCACGCCCTTGGGTGCGCCAGCCGCCGCCGTCGGGGATGTTGCCGAGCTTCTTGATGTCGACGTGGACCAGGTCGCCGGGGTGGGGGTGTTCGTAGCGGCGGATCGGTTCTCGGGTAGCGCGGTCGAGATGGGCCAGGCGGGTGACGCCCGCGTGGCGCAGGATCGCGTGGCAGGTGGAGGCGGGCAGATCCAGGCGTCCTGCGATGCGGGCGGGTCCCCAACGCCGGCTCGTCCGTAGATGCAGCACCTGGCGTTCTACCTGGGGGCGGGTGCGGTTCGGGCTGTGGTGTGGCCGGCTGAAGCGGTCTTTCATGCCCGCGACGCCTTCGACGCGGTAACGCTCGGCCCAGCGTTTCGCTGTAGTCGGGCTGACTTGGAACCGTTCCGCGGCCCGGCGCAGGGGCCACTCGTCGTCGACGACGCAGCGGGCCAAACGCAGTCTGCCGCGTTCGGTCAGGGGTGCATTAGCGTGGGTCACGAGGACCTCCTGGGTGGTGCGGAACCTTCGACAAGCTCCACCTCACCCGGAGGTCCTCACCCATTTCAAGATCTACGCCCTGTCACCAACGTCCATGGACAGAACACCTAGGCCGTGTGTCAAGGTCCTGGGTCGAGCCGAGGGGCGGACGGCGGACACCACAATGAGGGTGATGCCTGTGAGTCATCTTGATGACCCACAGGCATCACGCTCAATGGAGCGGGCGGCTCCGATCCGGCCGGACCACGGGCCCGCGAGCGGCGTTTCACCAGCGGCCGAAACGGCCGGTCCTCTCGGCCTCCGCAGGCCGGCCAGGGGCTTTTGACACACGGCCTAGGAGTCGGGTCCGCCGGAGCGGTCGGCCCTGGCCTGCGCAGTGCTCAGCCGCAGGCCAGGGCCGTCGCATCGGTCGGGCGTCAGGCCGGCACGTGCCCGGCAGTCCAGCACGCCGAGTGGCTGTGGCAGGCGACGTACGCGGCAAGCGCGTCGTGCAGCGTGGCCAGGCGGCTGACCGAGAGCCCGGAGGCGATGTTGTTGAGCTGGTCCGGGTCGGCGACCCGGTTGTAGTACTCCCGTTCGCCGTTCGAGTACTCGACGTAGGTGTAGGTCGCTGTCCGCAGCGCCTCGTAGGTGACCGGACTGCCGTTGCGGCGGTCCTGCGCGTCGGGGTCGTCAGCCGCCTGGTTGGGGCCGTGGTGCTCGATCAGCGCCCCGGTACGCCAGTTCGGCGCCGGGTCGCCCTGTGCGAGGGGTAGCAGGTTGCGCCCGTCGACGTGTGTGCCGACATCGGCGGTGCCGATGCGTTGGAAGGTCGGCGCCAGGTCGATGTTCTGCACGATCTCGGCACGCTGCGAGCCGGGGACGACACCGGGTCCGGCGACGACGAGGGGGACCCGCACATCGGTGTCGAACGCGGTCTGCTTGCCACCGGTCAACCGGTACTCGCCCATGTGGAAGCCGTTGTCGGAGCTGAACACCACGTAGGTGTTGTCGGCGATGCCACTGGTGGTGAGCTGGGCGCGCAGGTTGCCGATCAGCCGGTCGACGGCCTGGACGGACTGGGCGCGCTTGCGGAAGTTCGTGTCCAGGGTGCTCTTCTCCTGCGCGGTCAACGGCCCGTTGCCGGCCAGCCAGGACGGCGGGTTGGTGGGCAGTCGGTCGTACGCCGCGGTGCGCGGGGCGGTCAGTCCCGGGAAGTCGTCCAGGTCCTGGTTGGCCGGGGTGAACGGGCTGTGCGGGGCGAAGGTGGAGACCTCCAGCAGGAACGGCGTGTTGGCGGCCGCCGAGCGCTGGATGAAGTCCCTGCCCTTGCGGGACAGCACGTTGGTCAGGTAGTCGGCGGGTTGACTGCCGTAGTGGACGACTGTGTGGTTCTCGTTGAGGTCGTAGTTGTACTCGGGGTACCCGTTGCCCGCCACGTACCACTCCGACCAGCCGGGCGGGACGTACGGCAGCGACCCGCCCTGCGTGTCCGCCGGCAGGTAGCCGTTGAGGTACTTGCCCATGAACCCGGTCCGGTAGCCCCTGCCCTGCAACGCGGTCGCGAAGGTCCGGTTCTCGTTGCCCCGGCCCTTGAAGACCGCGAACCCACCATCGTTTCCACCGTTGGTGAAGACGCCGGTGTCGTGCGGGAACTGGCCGGTCAGGATCGACGAGCGGGACGGGCAGCACAGCGAGTCGGTCACCGTGTAGTTGGTAAAGGTGGCGCCCTCGTTCTGTAGTTGCCGCACCTGCGGCAGGTACGGCACGAGGTTCCACGCGAGATCGTCGACGAGTACGAAGATGATGTTGGGTGCGGTGGCGGTGGGCGTCGGTTCCGCGCCGCGTGCCGGTGTCCATGCGGCGAGCAGGGCGAGCCCGGCCACGAGGGCGGTGGCGACGAGACGTCGCTGGGTGATGGCCATCCGTCAAGCCTCACGAACACTTGTCAGCGTCTGTTCAACAGGTGGTGATGATCCGATCAACACCATGCCGTTCCCCTGCACGTGGG
This sequence comes from Micromonospora sp. NPDC005174, assembly GCF_040608495.1. NCBI lineage: Bacteria > Bacillati > Actinomycetota > Actinomycetes > Micromonosporales > Micromonosporaceae > Micromonospora > Micromonospora sp. NPDC005174. The sequence continues at coordinate 41,793 of NZ_JBEXIJ010000014.1, forward strand.
CGGTGGCCGGCACGTGCCGTTCGAGGCGCGCTGGCCGCGGGTCCAGGCGATGGTCGACGAACTGGTGGCGGCAGGCGGCATCCTGCTCCGGGTGGACGAGACGGACGGTAGGCCTGACCACGTGACGATGGCCGACCCCGAGGGGAACGAGTTCGACGTCCTGTAGAGCCTGTCCCGCCGGGTTCGCCGTATGGTGCCGGAATGACATCTGCGGTCTGGCGGGACGGTGCGGCGTACGAGGCGTACGTGGGCCGATGGAGCCGGCTCGTCGCGGTGGAGTTCCTGCGCTGGCTCGACCTGCCGGCCGGGCTACGGTGGCTTGACGTGGGCAGTGGTACCGGTGTGCTGACCTCGACCGTGCTCAGGACAGCGCAGCCGCGTCAGGTCACCGGCGTGGACCCGTCCGCCGGCTTCGTGCGGCAGGCCCGCGCCGAGGTCACCGATCCGCGCGCGGCTTTCGCGGTCGGTGACGCCCGGGTGCTGCCCCTGCCGGGTAGCGCCGTCGACGTGGTCGTCAGCGGGTTGGTGCTGAACTTCGTCGCCGAGCCGGCGCTGGCGGCCGCGGAGTTCGCCCGTGTGGTCGCCCCCGGGGGGACGGTGGCCGCGTACGTGTGGGACTACGCCGAGGGGATGGCGATGATGCGGCACTTCTGGGACGCTGCCGCCGCGCTCGATCCCGCCGCGGCGGCCCGCGACGACTGGCAGCGCTTCGCGCTGTGCCGTCCCGAGCCGCTGCGAGCGCTGTGGACCGACGCCGGGCTGACGGATGTCTCGGTGCAGGCGCTCGCCGTGCCCACGGTCTTCACCGACTTCACCGACTACTGGAAGCCGTTCCTCGGCGGGCAGGGCTCCGCCCCCGGCTATCTGGCCTCGCTCAGCGGGTCGCAGCGGACCGCCCTGCGCGATCTGCTCGCCACCCGTCTGCCCACCGAGCCCGACGGCTCGATCCGGTTGACGGCCAGGGCCTGGGCGGTCCGCGGCGTCCCGGCGACCGGGACCGTTCCGTCAACGAAGCGTTGACGGGTTCACCGCAGGCGCGAGCACCGACTCGCACCACCGGCGGAAGGTCGTCCCCCCGCCTCCTTCGGGGACGGGCGGGTAGACGCCGGCCGTCTGCGCCTCGGCCATCTCGATCATGGCGTCGACTGTCGCCGGACTCGCTCCGGACGACGCGTACCGGGCGCGGTAGTCGGCGAGGCTGGCCTGCTGGTAGGTGACCGGCCGCCCGAGCGTCTCGGCGATGACCTGCGCCATCTCGCGCGGGGTGTGGTCGACGGGCTCGCGCACGGGCACGTCCTCCTGGCCGGTCCACGTGTCGTCGGCGAGCAGGTCGGCGGCCGTGCGGGCGATGTCCGCGCTCGCTACCGCCGCGAGCGGCGCGTCGGGGTCGGCGGTGAGCACGAACATCCCCGGGCCCCTGATCAGTTCGACCTGGTGCAGCAGGTTCTCCATGAAGAACGCCGGCTGTAGCGAGCGGTAGGCCGCGCCGCTGGACTGCAGCATGTCGTCCATCGCCCAGGCCGCCGAGAGCAGCCCGGCCGGGCCGGCGAATCCGCGGCCGAGTGAGGAGACGGCCACGACGCGGGGTACGCCGTGCGCGCGGACGGCGTCGGCGATGGGACGCGCGAAGCCGAGGTAGTGCCCGGTGACGTCCGGAGCGCCGAAGTTCGGTGGTACGAGCACGAAGAGCGCCGTGGCACCGGTCAGCGCACGATTGAGCACCTCGGGGTCGGCGTGCGAACCGACGACCACGTCGGCGTACTCCCGAAGGGTCTCGGGCAGGCGGGCGGGGTCGCGGGCGATCAGGCGCAGCGGCGCGCCGGTGGCGCGCAGGGACTCGGCGACGGCGGCGCCGATCGTGCCCGTGGGAGTCGTGATGACGATCATGGTTCTCATCGTCGCGCGGGGCGGGTGTGGGCAGAAGGACCAGTTCGGGCGGCATTATTATCCTCAGGGTATGAATCCCGTGGAGTCCAGGCCGCTGCGCTACTTCGTGGCCGTCGCCGAGGAGCTCAACTTCACCCGAGCCGCCGAGCGGCTCGGCATCGCGTCGCCGGCACTCTCGCGCGCGATCTCCGGGCTCGAGGCAGAGCTGGGTGTACGTCTTCTCGACCGCACCACCCGCAGCGTCGCGCTCACCGAGGCGGGCGCGGTGCTCCTCGCCGACGCACGGGCAGCGCTCGTCGCGCTCGACGCCGCCACCCGGCGTGCCCGACGGTCCGCGGGTGTGCCCGGCGGCAGGTTGGTGCTCGCGGTGAAGGCCGACGTCGAGGGGGGCCTCCTCGACGACGTGCTCGCGGCGTACCAGGCCGAGCACGCCGCCGTACCCGTCGAGGTCAGGTTCAGCGGCTGGCGCGAGCAGCCGGCCCTGCTCCGCGCGGGCGAGGCCGACGTGGCGATCGTCGTCGAGCCGTTCGACGCCGATGGCCTGGATGTCGAGCCGCTGCTGTCCGAGCAGCAGGTGCTGGCGCTACCGGCCGGGCACCCGCTCGCCGGACGGCCCCGGTTGCGGATGGCCGACATCGAGGCCGCGCACCGGCGGGCCGTTTCCGGCGCGCACGTCTACGTGCGACACGGGGAGCAGCCACCGCCGTTCGGGGACATGGTGCAGATGCTGCGTCAGATCGAGCTCGGGCGGATGCTCGCGCTGCTTCCCGTGTCGCTCGCCGCGCGCAACGCCCGGCCGCAGCTGGCGTGGCGTCCGGTCGACGACGCCCCGGAGGCGGCCTTCGCGGTGGCGTGGCCGCAGAACTCGCACTCGCTCGCGGTCGCCGCGTTCGTCCGGGTCGCCACGGCGGTCTCCACACGCCGCCGGAACAGCCTGTCGGCGGACGCCGCGGAGACCGCCTGACGACGCTCGGCAGCACCGTCGCCCCTGGGCCGTGTCTTCAAAGGTTCACAACCATCGAAGTAGCGCGGGGATGGTGACGGTGGCCTGATACGAGGTCGCGGTCTTGTCGTAGCGGGTTGCGACGCGGCCTGGCTTGGCTGGTTCGACCGCTCTGATCCAGATAGACAGACTGGGGATATTGTCCCGATTTGCCTTCATTGGGACACCCGGTGTGATGTGGTAGTCAGCGCGCTTCATCGGCGCCAATCAGGCCATATCACGCAGGGCGCCGCGCGTTGGACGCCTCCTGCGAGTAGTACCCACGGAGGGTGTTCTGTGACAGCTAGACCCAAGAATTGGCTACGGCGGCGGGTGGCCCTGCCGTCGCTCGTGGCTGGCGCAGCCGCCACGGTGGCAGCCAGCCTGCTGCTCTTCAGCTCGACCGCCGCAAACGCGCAGGAAGCACCGGTCAACCTGGGGACGGCGGCCGACTTCTCCGTCCTCGCCGGAGCGGAGCCCACCAACACCGGCCCCAGCTTCCTGGCCCAGAGCCTCGGGCGGTTCCCCGGAAACACCGCGTCCGGATTCGGAACAGCAACCATCGGTGGCGAGGTGCACCTCGGCGACGCGGTTGCTCTACAGGCTCAGAGTGACCTGACCATCGCCTTCAACGACGCCGCCGGCCGGACCCCGTTCACCAACCTCCCGGCCGAGCTGGGCGGCAACACCCTCAACGAAGGGGTCTACCGGATCGGGGCGGCTCAACTGACCGGGGCATTGACGCTCAACGGCCAGGGCGATCCGTCGGCCGTGTTCATCTTCCAGGTCGACTCCTCGCTGACGACGGCATCGAACAGCAGCGTCGTGCTGATCAACGGAGCTTCGGCCTGCAACGTGTTCTGGAAGATCGGCAGCTCGGCGACGATCGGCACCGGCACCACCTTCGTGGGCACCATCATGGCTCAGGCCGCGATCACGATGGCAACGGGCGCAACCCTCCAGGGCCGCGCACTGGCGCGCACCGCCGCCGTCACCCTCGACACCAACGTCATCAGCGCACCGATCTGCGCCGGACCGACGGGCCCGCCCGGACCGACCGGCCCACCCGGGCCCACCGGTCCACCCGGCCCGTCCGGCCCGCCCGGCAGCCCCGGAGCGCCTGGTAGCCCGGGAGCGCCTGGTAGCCCGGGGGCGCCTGGTAGCCCGGGAGCGCCTGGTAGCCCGGGGGCGCCTGGTAGCCCGGGAGCGCCTGGTAGCCCGGGGGCGCCTGGTAGCCCGGGGGCGCCTGGTCCGTCCGGATCCCCCGGACCCCCCGGAGCGCCCGGTAGCCCCGGTGCACCTGGTCCGTCCGGGCCCCCCGGAGCGCCCGGTGCACCCGGTAGCCCCGGTGCACCTGGTCCGTCCGGGCCCCCCGGAGCGCCCGGTGCACCCGGCAGTCCTGGCGCGCCCGGCCGTCCTGGTGGTGGCGGCAAGCAACCCATCCTGCCGGTCACCGGCGGCGGTGTGGTCCCGGCCATGACCGGCGTCGGAGGTGTGATGGTCATCCTGGGCGCGGTCGCGTTCTTCCTCGCCCGGCGTCGACGCCTGGAGTCCTGATCGGTGGCCCGGCTGGTGTGAACCCAGCCGGGTCACCTCACGTCGTCGGCCCGCTCCCCACCGGGGGCGGGCCGACGACGTATTCGCCATGGACGGTCAGCCGGTGAGCCTCAGCTCGCGTATGACGTCGTCCTCGCGCTCGTGCGGGAGGGAGGTAGAGCAGGGTCTGTGGCCGGTCGCCGTCGCAGCGCACCACGTGGGTCTGTGCGAACCGCACGCTGCCGGCCTTGCCCTGCGGCGGCGCGAAGGCCAACGTCCACTCGGCCGGTACGAGGACGTACCCCCGGTGCGATATCGAGAACGTCCAGGATCGTCACCTGGGCTCCGGTCACACCAGACTGCTCGGTCACCGCCGTGTGGCGTTCGTCGAGAAGGGCCCGTACCCGGCGTCGTTGATGACCGGCCGCCGTCCTGTCCGGGTCACCCTCGATGTACGTCTCGTCTGCAGGTCGCGGCAACGGCGCCGTTGCCGCCGGCCTCGACGGCCCGCGCCTAGCTGTGCAGGACGGCGGTGATCTGGTCCTCACGGACGAGGCAGCCCGCTCAGCCAGATGTCCAGCTCCGCCGGGGAGTGCAGCAACACCACGGGCGGCGCGGACGGATCGGTCTGCCAAGCCCGCATCCGCCGGCGGCCCCGCCGCTACGAAAGACTGCGACCTCGTTCCAGGCCACCGTCACTATCGCCGCGCTACTTCGATGGTTGTAAACCTGTGAAGACGCGGTCTAGTGCCGTGACCACGAACGTTGACGGTGTTGGGGTCAGGCTGCTCGGGTGGCGGGTTGGCCCCAGCGTCGTTGTCGTTCGCTGCGGATGCGGGCTCGTTCTCGGCGTTGGGCGGCCAGGACGTCGGGGTGGCGGGCGTTGGCGTTGCGCCAGCGCAGGTAGGCCTGCAGTTTCCGGGTCAGCGTGGGGTGGTTCGGGCGGTTCGAGCCGGCGATAACGAAGGTGCGTAGCGGCCCGAACTGGGCCTCGATCGGGTTGGCCCAGGAGGCGTAGGTCGGGGTGAAGCAGAGCTCGACCTTGTTGCGGGCCGCCCACCTGCGGATCTTCGAGCCTTTGTGGGCCGACAGGTTGTCCAGGATCACGTAGATCGGTGCGCCGTCCGGGCGGGCGGCGCGGATCGACTTGAGCGCGGCGAGGGTGTTCGCCGAGCTTTTGCGCCGCCGCACGACGCCCCAAAGCTGGTCGTCGCCGACGGAGTAGCAGCCGTGGAACTGCCGGACCCCGTGCAGCTTGTGATAGTTCGCGGGCAGCCGGGAAGGGTGCCCGGCCGGCGCCCAACCGGCACCGGCCTGCGGCCGGATCACCAGGGGCCCGAACTCGTCGAACGCGAACGCCCGCTGCGGGAAACGGCTGCTCACGTACTCAATCGGGGCGAGCTTGGCGTCCCGGTCAGGGTCGGTGGACTCCTTCCACGTCTTCGTCCGCTGGAAGGTGATCTTGTGCTGGTGCAGGATCTGCCGCAGTCGTTCCCGACCGATCCGGACCCGCCGAACGGCATGCGAGCTCAGGTGATCGGCGAGCTTGCGGATGCTCCAGCGGGTGAACGGCCGCCCCAGCTTCTCGGGGCGGGTGTTGGCCGTCTCGACGATGAACTGTTCCTCGTCAGGACTGATCTGGCGGGGACGGCCACCCGCCCACTGAGGGTCCAAGCAGGCCATCCCCATCTCGTTGAACCGGTGAATGACCTGCCGAATCGTGTCCTCATCGGCCTGGACCAGGCGGGCGATCGCCGGCACCGTGTTCCCACCGGCCGAAGCGAGCACGACCATCGCCCGCCTCAGCCGGATCGGGGAACCGGTTCCCCGGCGGGTGATTCTGAGCAGCTGCTGACCTTCCTGATCACTCAGCCGCCTCACGCGTACAGGATCTGCCACCGCTACAGCCTGACCGCCCCGACGCCGCCCAGCCGACAGGCCCCACGGCGTGTCATCCAACACCGTGAACGTTCGTGGTCACGGCACTAGCGGCGGCGGTGGGCGTCGGCCTCGGCGTCGAGCAGGCTGTTGAGGGTCAGCGCGGTATTGATCAGAGACAGGTGGCTGAAGGCCTGGGGATAGTTGCCGATCTGCTCCCCGCTCGCGGCGATCTCCTCGGCGTAGAGGCCGAGGTGGTTGCTGAAGGTGAACATCTTCTCGAACGTGAGACGGGCGTCGTCGAGGCGACCGGCACGGGCCAGGGCCTCGACGTACCAGAAGGTGCACATGTTGAAGGTGCCCTCGTGGCCCGGGAGGCCGTCGGGGGAGTGGACCGGGTCGTACCGGTGGACGAGGCTGTCGGAGACCAGTTCGCGTTCGATCGCGTTCAGGGTGGACTGCCACAGCGGGTCGCTCGGGGTGACGAAGCCGACCGCCGGCATCGCCAGCAGTGCGGCGTCGAGGACGTTCTCGTCGTACGCCTGCACGAAACTGCCGCGGTCGTGGTGGTACCCGCGGGCCATGACCTGGTTGTAGATCCGGTTTCGCTGTTCGGTCCAACAGGTCAGGTCGCCGGGACGGCCGGTGCGGTTGGCCAGGCGGATGGCCCGGTCCAGCGCCACCCACGACATGACTCGACCGAACGTGTAGTTGCGGGGATGGTGCCGGCTCTCCCAGATTCCGGCGTCGCGCTGGTCCCAGTTGTGGCAGAGCCAGTCGACGAGCCGGACGGTGCTCTTCCACACCTGGTGCGAGACGCGGATGCCCTGTTCGTCGGCGAGGTGCATGGCGTAGAGCGCCTCGCCGTGGATGTCCAGTTGGAGCTGGTCGGCGGCGCCGTTGCCGATCCGTACCGGCCGGGAGCCGCGATACCCCTCCAGGTGGTCGAGCACCTCCTCGTGCAGGTCGGAGGAACCGTCCACGCGATACATGATCTTCAGCGGGTCCTGGTGTTCGCTGGCCGTGCGGATGCGCTCGTCCAGCCAGTCCATGTAGCGGCTGACCTCCTCGGTGAAGCCGAGACCGAGCAGCGCGTGCACCGAGAACGACGTGTCGCGTACCCAGGTGTAGCGGTAGTCCCAGTTGCGGGATCCGCCGACCAGTTCGGGCAGGGCGGCGGTGGGCGCGGCGATCATCGCGCCGGTCGGCGCGTACGTCATGAGTTTCAGTGTGATGGCGGAGCGTTCCACCATCTCCCGCCAGCGGCCGGTGTAGCTGGAGCGTTCGAGCCAGCGTCGCCAGTAGTCCCGGGTCCACTCGAACATGCCCTGGATCTCCTCCGGTGGGAAGATCCGTGGTTCGGTGCCGCCGGTCTCCAGGACCACCCCGCCGGTGTCGCCCTCGTTGAGGGTGCCGTATGCGACGAGGTCGCCGCCCTCGAGGCGGACGTCGCCGTGTTCGGAGATCAGTCGCCGTACCGGGTCGACCGGGTTGAACGTCAGCGTCGCCGACCGGCTGCGAAAGACGTAGCCGTGGTGGTGGCGCTCCAGCTCATGCTCCTCCCGGGCGTAGTCGAACCGTGGCCGGCACTCCACGCGGAAGCGCATGCTGCCGCGGACCATCGTGACGATGCGGACCAGGCGGTGCGCGTCGGTGGCCCGCTCGCCGGTGACCGGCATGAAGTCCATCACCTCGGCCACCCCGTCGACGCTGATGAACCGGGTGATAAGGATCGGCGTGCCGGGCAGGTAGAGCTGTTTGGTGACGTACCGCACGCCGTCCGGTGCGATCCGGAAGTAGCCGCCCTTCTCCTTGTCGAGCAGCCCGGCGAAGATGCTCGGCGAGTCGAAGCGTGGCGCGCAGAACCAGTCGACGGTGCCGTCGCAGGTCACCAGCGCGGCGGTCTGCAGGTCACCGATGAGACCGTGATCTTCGATCGCCGGATAGCTGTCCACGTCTCTCCCCGGTTCGGCCGCGTCCTGCGCATCGAACTTAAAGGGAGAAATTGTCGAATAAGGTGGGATTCGGCCTCAACCACCCTGCCGCGTGCCCTCCACCCCGCCTCGCGCCCACGCCGTGACCGGTCGCCGGCACATCCCCGTGGCGGGCCGCTCGTTGGTGCGACGAGGGCGGACGGAGGCGGGCGATGTCGACGAGACATGGTGCGGATCTCCTGCGCCCTCCCGACAGCGCGGGCCGCGCCACGTTCCTGGAGCTCTTCTTCGACCTGGCCTTCGTGGTGGCTCTCACGCGGGTCTCGCAGCGCTTCGTCGAGCTGAACGGCGACGCCGGGTGGGCGCTCGTCACCGGGCTCGGTCGTACCCTGCTGCTGTTCCTGGCGCTGTGGCTGATCTGGTCGCACACCACCTGGATCACCAGCCGCTACGAGCCGGAGCGGTCGGTCATCCAGGCCGTCGTGGTCGGCACGATGTTCGCCGGCCTGGTCATGGCGGTGACGCTGCCGCGCGCCATGGAAGAGCGGGCCGTGCCGTTCGTGGTCGCGTACCTGCTGGTGATGGTGGTGCGGCCGATGGTGATCGCGGCCGCGCTGCGGGGCCATCCGAGGCGGCTGGTCGCGTTCCGGCTCTCCGCGTGGGCCGTGCTGAGCGCGCCGATCTGGCTGGTCGGCGCGTTCGGCCCGGAGCGGCTGCGCCTGCCGCTGTGGGCTGTCGCCCTCGGCGTCGACTACCTCGCCTGGTTCCTGGGGTGGCCGCTTCCGCGGCTGGGGGCCGCGGCGGTGGCGCACTGGCGGATCGCCGGCACGCATCTCGCCGACCGCTACCAGCAGATGTTCCTCATCGCGCTCGGGGAGTCGATCCTGGTGATCGGCGTGGTGTTCAGCGGCCGGTACTACTCCCCGGAGCGGGCCGCCGCCTTCACTGTCGCGTTCGTCACCAGCGCCCTGATCTGGCGGATCTACTTCCACCGCGCCGGTCTGCTGCTGACGGAGGCACTGGGGCGGGCGGACCAGCCGGCGAGCCTGGGCAGGGTGTCGGAGCGGACGCACCTGCTGATCGTGCTCAGCGTGCTCCTCACCTCGGTCGGCTACGAACTGGTGATCGACGATCCGTTCGGCGAGCCACGGCCGGCGTGGCTCCTGTTCGTGGTGGGTGGTCCGGCGCTCTTCCTCGTCGGGCGGCTGCGGTTGGAGTACGAGGTGTTCGGCCGATTCTCCCGTTCGCGGACGATCGGACTCGTGGTCCTGCTGCTGGTCGCGCCGGCGTTGACCCGGTTGCCGCCGATGGTCGGCCTGTGTGTGGTGGCCGGTGTGCTGACCCTGGTCGCGGTGCTCGACGCGTGGGGCAGTCGCAATGACGCGCCGGAGGCCCCCGCCCCGCCGATCGGACGCAAGCTGCCCGGCCGACCCGACCTCGAGGCGTGAGCGGGACCGCGGGGAAGTGGGCGACGCGAAGGCGGGCGGTCGCGTCGACCGCCCGCCCGGTGTTTCGTCAGCTCAGATCGAAGGTGACGTCGTCGACGTCGAAGGCCGTGACGCCGTTGCCGGCCATCTCGCTGCCCAGGAAGCTGACCGTCGCGGTGCGCTCGGCCGCCGCCGTTCCGCTCGACATGCTGTACTGCCGCCACTGGGCGCCGCCGTCGAAGGCCAGCGAGAACCTCGTCTTCGGAGGTATGCCGGTGACCGCCAGCCCGACGTTCAGGTAGTCGCCGCGGGTGGTCTCCGTGGTGGTGGTCCGGACCCAGAAGCGGACCGTCAGATTGCAGTCGGCCGGCACGGTGACGGTCGTGCGCAGCAGGTCGGTACGCGTCACGTCCAGCCCGGCGAAGGTGGCGTACGCGCGGCCGGTGTGTGCGGGCCGGGTCTCGTCGCCGAGCACGACGACGCGGGGGCCGGCGGTCCAGCCGGTGGCACCACGCTCGAACGAAGGGTTCGGGTGGATCTGCCCGGCGCAGGGCGTGTCCGGTGCCGGTGGTGCGGATGAGGCGGGTGACGCGGCACCCGTGACCAGGAGCAGTAGGGCCGCGGCGGTGGTGGCGAAGGTCTTCATCGGTCCTCCCCGTAACGAATTGAAGGCTGCCGATATCTGACCATCCGCGATGGAAGCCGGTGCGTCAAGCCATTCCCGGGCCCCGGTGCTACCTGCCTTCGTCAGCGGCCGATCCACGCGGGCCGAGCTGGCTGATGTCGTACCCCTGGGGGTAGGTCCTGGCCTTGATGCCGTCGGCGAACAGTGGTGTGGTCCGCGGTGCGCCGAACCACCGTTGACACCGCGCGCGCGACCGCAACGCCAGTCGCAGGCCGGCCCGGACCGGCCACACCGGCGCGTCGACCCGCGTCGCGCGCCGCAGGGGTTCGTCGTACATGGCGCTGACCAGGGCGTTGCCCAGCGGCGCGAGCGTCCGGGGGAGGCGAGCGAGCATCAGCATGCGGGTGGCCCGCTCGATGGCCACCGCGTCGTCGTTCGGCAGCAGGTGGGCGGCGTCGTGGGCGTCGAACCAGGTCTCGAACTCGTCGTACGACCCGGGGATGTCGGTGATGCCCATCCGTCGGCCGAGTTCCCGGTAGAACAGGTACGTGGCCTGTCGCTCGTGGCAGCAGGGTGGACGCCAGCCGTACTCGCGCAGCCAGCGCGTCGGGATCACGACGAGGCAGCCCAGGACGTAGCGGAAGTCGTCGTTGCCGATGTCGTACGGACGGTGGATCTGGTTGACGCGCCGTAGCGCGTCGCGGCCCCGGGGCTCGTCGAAGCCGTTGAGGACCATCTCGTACATCAGCAGGCCGGTGTCGTCGATGCGCTTCTGGGTGCGGTCGGTCAGCTCGCCGGTGGTGGTGTGCACGGCGGCGATGGCCGGGACGGAGAAGGACCTGTTGAACGCCAGGTTGAGGCCCAGCTTCATGTCCCAGGGGAACTCGTAGCGCAGCATGGTCTGGTAGATGTCGAGGTAGTCGCGCTGCGGGTCCAGCGTGCGGACCCGCTTCAGTTTGTCGTAGCGGCCCTTCATCGGCGGGCGTCTCCTGCCGTCGGGTGCGGGATGGCCTCGGCGAGCGTCCGGGCCACCACCGGCGATCGGGCATAGGCGTCGGTGACGAGCGTTAGCCACGCCACCTCACCGGCATAGCCACCGTCCGGGCGGTGCAGTTCGTCGGCGGGCTGCGGGGTCGCGGCGACGATGCCGGCGTGGTGCCGCCGCAGCGCGCACGCCAGGTGTGCGGCCTCGACCGCCGCCTGCCGCTCCGCCGCGCTCAGACCGGCCCCTTCGGCCAACCGCTCGGCCAGCGCGGTCACCCCGATATCGGTGTACGGGCGCAGGGCCAGGCGGCCGTCGCGGATCTCGGCGACCCGGCGCGTGAGCGCGTAGTCGGTGTCGCGGATGGCCGCGAACCGGCGTCGCAGGGTGGGGTCGAGTTCCAGCTCGGGAAGGGCCGCGACGAGGTCCCGCCAGAGGGGTTCGAGCCGTCGGTGGGAGTGGAAGTCCTCCCACCGCTGGCCGATCTTGAGGGTCGGCCCCCAGGCCGGCATGGTGAGGCCGATCGTGATGAGCAACGCGCCGATGGTCACCAGCACCGCCGCGATCTGACGCTCGCCGGTGGGCCGGTAGCCGGCCCAGTAGGCGACCAGGTAGACGATCTTGTTGGTGCTGTAGAGGAGCGCGAAGGCGGCGCCGACGGCGGTGATGCGCAGGCCCCGGCGCAGCCAGGGGCGTCCGCAGATCTTCGCGAAGCCCCAGCACAGCCGGGTGATGTCGAAGCAGTAGGCGAAGAACCCGAGGAGCAGGAAGATCAGCAGGTACGCGGTCACGACGGGGTCGGTCGCGTACTCGACGGTCAGGAGCACCGGCTCGTCGTACGTGAGGGTGTGGGCGAACAGGCCGAGCATGACCAGGAATGCGCACGCGGTGACCCAGACCCAGCGGCGTGCCCGCACGGCTGCCGTCGCCGGGGGGAGCGCGAAGTGCAGCAGCATGATCTCGGCATTGGCCGAGATGGTCAGCGCGCCGGCGTGCGACATGACCTTGGCGAGGTTGGGCAGGCCCGACACGTCGTCGATCGCGGCGGCGACGGGCGGGATGGCGACGGTGATACCGGCGGCGAACGCCCCGAGGCCCGCGCAGATCGCGCGACGGGCCCGGCTGGGATGCCGACGTTGCAGCCGCACCATGTACGCGAGCGCGACCCAGCCGGACGCCGCGCACACGGCGTAGAGGACGGTGTCCATCCCCGCGCTACCAGTGGGGGTGTTCGAGTGAGTGCCGCAGCCGGCCGTACAGCTCGGCGTTCTGCCCGTCGACCGGCGGCTCGTCCGCGTCCGCGCGACCACCGCGAATGCGCCGCAGGAGCAGTGACCCGATCATCTCGGCTTCGCGTTCCTCGGCCGCGGCGTAGTTGCTGCGGCCGAGACTGCGCCGCACGAGCTGCGGGTCGAGGTCCGGCAGCAGCAGCCGGGAGGCGTCGGCGTCGAGCACCTCGGTCGCCTGGTGGCCGGCGAGCAGGTGACCCAACTCGTGACCGATGATCAGCAGTTGGTGCAGCGGCGAGGTGTCCTGCTCGTAGAAGATCGCGTCGAAGTCGTTCGTCGGCACGCACATCCCGCAGACGGAGTGCGCCGGCAGCTTGATCGGCACCAGGTGAATGGGCCGACCACGCCGCTCGCCGAGGATGTCGCACAGCGTGCGGATGTCGAACGGGTCCGGCATCTCCAGCTCGGCCACGATGCGCTCGCACCGTCTGCGTAGGCGATGCAACGTCACGTCGGCGTTCCCCCACTCGTCGGTGTGCTCCCACCGAAGGATCTGCACGGCCATCGGCTATCGGCCATCGCCGGGTGCGGCGGTGGTCGTGTCGGTGCCCTCGGCCACGGCCCGCAGCCGGGCCACCATCTGCTCGACGAGCCGCGTGTCGGTCGCGGAGAGGCCGTTGTCGGCGAGCACCTGCCGCAGCGCCACCCGCTTGACGTCCATCCGACGCAGCTCACTGAGCAGCGTGATCTGGTCCTGGATGCGTCGTGCGGCCGCGTCGTCCACGAAGTAGCCCGAGTTGACACCGAAGGCGGTGGCCAGGGCGCGCACGTGCGAGGTGCGGGGATCGCTGGCCACGCCACGGCGCAGCTCGCCGATGTAGGCCGCGCTGATCGTCACGCCCGTCTCGGCCGCCGCTTCGTTGATCTTGTCGGCGATCTCCCGGTTGGTGTACCTGCGACCAGGCTCGTCGGAGTCGCCGAGTTCGTCAGGCGTCGGACGGATGTTGTCGAACAGGTACTCCAGCCGTGCTGCCAACGTGTCGAGGGGCGGCAACTCCCGCTCCGCACGCCGAACGTCCACCATGCTTCTCACCCTCCGGCGACCTGAACGACAGTGTCGCAGATGTGCCCGGCGACGAAACAGACGTTGACACCCGTACCGAACGTGAGCGTAAGCTCGCTCCTGTTTGGAGCAACGTGTGTTGAGTTGGAACGCGTTCTTGCTCAACGCTTGTTGCGCGGCGGGTCCTGTGGGACGCGTCCAAACGAACCTGGGGGGGCCAGCGGGGAGGAATCCGCTCCGCAAGGAGCACAACGGGGGATTCCTCCCACTGCCAGTCCGGTCCGTCGCGGCAGGTGCCGCTTCGCGCCGGCTGTCATCCGCGAACTAGAGGCGCGTCCGCAGTCGGGCGACGGGCTGTCGACGAGCGAGATCGACGACGACCAGTCGACCCTCCGGCTCCCACATCGCGAGGGTGCCGGCGTGCTCGCGTACACCGACGATGTCGACGGCGGGTGGAAACACGACACGGAGGTCGCGGTCGGCGATCTCCACGGTGCTGGCGGTCCGGCTGTCGATACGCAGCGCGGACGTTCCACCGCTGGTCAGCACCTTCGGCGGTGTGTCCAGGGTCAGCGCCGTCGCGCCGTGCCCGACGACCTGGTGGGTGCCGCCCTGCTCGTCCCGGGCCGTCGTCACCAGGGTCGAGGACGCGAGAACCGCGACGCCGGTGAGGCCGTCGAGGTCGACCGCGCGGCGGCTGCGCAGCATCAGCGACGGCAGGTCCCAGCGCCACACCTCGGTGGTGACAGCGCCGAGACCCTGCTGACCGGTGATCCGGACCACGGCGGCGAGGCTGGTGGGGCTGCGCGCGATGTCGAGGACCGCGCTGCTCGCGTCGAGTTCGCGCCAGGCGATACGGGGGGCGTCGGAGGTCAGCTCGACGAAGGCGAGGCCGTCGTCGTCCACCACCGGGAGCAGCGTGCCGTCGAAACTCGGCAGGACCCGCCGCGCCGAGACGGCGATCGGTGGCCGCAGTCGCCGTGTGCTCAGGTCCAGGCCACGGATCTCGCAGGTGGCACCGCGCTGCGCGACGACGAGGACACTGCCGCCGTGATCGGCGACGACGAGCTGGTGTGCGGGCGTGTCCCAGCGGGCGCGGACCCGGCCGTCCAGGCCGACCAGGCGTACCCCGAACTCGCCGTGGGCGGTCAGGATGACCCGGCCCGACAGCAGGACCGCGTCCTGGATCGGCAGTTGGCCGGCCTCGTCGGGTGCCAGGATGTCGACCCGGACGCCCCGACCGGGCGTACGCCCGGCCGGCAACGGTGGCAGGTCGGCTGCCGCGAGTCGGTCCGCCCGCTGCCGCAGCCGGCCCGCGATCCGCCTGCGCTCGCCGCCGTCGTCAGCCGGGTCGTCCGCGCAGTCGCGGACCAGGAGACGGAGCGCAGCGGTGCAGAGTTGGCGGTCGCGTGCCGCGTCGGCGCACCTCAGCTCGGCCAACGCCGCCAGGAAACCGCGCTGCGCCGCTGCCAACTCCGGATCACGACCGTCGAGCAGCGCGATCGCGGCGGCGACGGTGTCGGTGTTCGGACGCCACGTGACGAGGTGCGCGAACAGGTACCCCGACGGGTGTCCACCGAGCGCCATGCCGGCCTGGATGTTCGTCACCACGAGCGCGCGCAGCCCCTCGTCGGGCCAGGCCGCCTCGACGGCGCCGATGTGATCGTCGGCGGCCTGCCGTGCGCGTACCCACTCGATGCGCAACTGCCGGGCCGCCGCGACGTCGACGCCTGCCAGTCGCTCGACGGCCCCGGCGAAGGCGCCCCGGGTCCGCGCCACCTGGAGCGCGTGGTCGCGTTCGCCGGCCCGCCACCACAGCCGTACCGCCAGGTCCGGGTCGAGATCACGTCCCTCGGCGAGTGCCGCGGCGAGCCGATACCTGCGGTTGCGCTCCAGCAGCGAGACCGCCTCGACCGGTACGTCGAGCAGGTCCGCGAGGACGAACGCCGACTCCTCGACCCGCCCGGCGCGGTCCAGCTCCGAGACCGCCTGCCGGTAGAGCGTCCGCAGGTGCCGTACGGCGTCGGGGCCGAGCGGGACCGCCGTCCCACCCGTGCGGTGCGGCTGCGGCACCAGTTCGCCGGTGCGGGGTCGCGGCAGCCGGAGTGTCGGGCGTCCACCGGAGCCGCCCACCCCGATCGCCCCGCGCAGGGCGGTGTCCCAGTCCCGACGCGCGAACGCGGTGCTGAGCCGTCGCACGTAGCGATGCTGCGCGTCCGCCGCCAACCGGGCGGCGCGGCTGGCCAGCACGAGTCGCGCCAGCAGTCCGTGCCACCAGCCACCCGACGAGACGCCGCGGCCGGTCGGCGGCGCAGCGGCGCCCGCCGTGCCGGCGCGGCCCGAGGCGGTCGCCCCGCTCACGCCGTAGAGCAGGGCCGTCCCGGCACCGATGATCACCATCCGCAGCGGTGCCGCGACGAGCGCGGCGACCCCGAACACGGCGACGGCCGCGCCGATCGCGACCACCTTCGCGACGACGGTGTCCGGCACGCGGCGTCGACGGCGCGGTCGGGCGGACGCGGCCAGCAACCGGCGGGTACGCCGCGGAGCCGGGGCGACAGCGGCCAGCGCGCGCAGGTCGGGCGTCGGTGGCGGCGGTTGCCAGGGCGCGGGTGCCGTCGCCGCGACAACCTGCCGGTCCAGCGCCGCGAGCGGCTCGACCCGCAGGGCGGTCAGGTCGACCCAGGAATTCCGGTCGACGAGCGCCAGCGCGTTCCGGTTGAACCGGCTCGTCGTTCCCGCGCGCGGCACCAGCACGTCCCCGGGCTCGGCGTCGTCGACGGGAGTGCCGTGCGGGTGCAGGACGCCGCCGGTGTCGACGAGGACGAGGCCGGGGGCCAGTTCCGCGCGGACGTCGACCGGCTGGTCGAACGCCACCAGCCACCCGCTGCCGGGCACCTCGAACAGCGCGGCGCCGGGCTGCCAGGCATCCACGACCCGCCGGCGCGCCTCGTCCGCACCGAGGAGGCGTACGTCGACCAGCAGGGCGCGGGCGGGAAGCCGGCCGCGGAACGCGCTCATCCGGCGCTCCGCAGCGCGCACAGCACGTCGTTCGTGGCGAGGTCGGCGATCTCGATCAGCCCGTCCGGGCGCGGCACGGCCAACCACGGCCGGCTCGGATGCAGGGCCGGCGCGCCGGTTCCCCCCGACCAACGGGTGAGGGTCTGGGTCCTGGCCGGCGAGACGAGACGGACGATCAACCCGCCGCCGGACAGGGTCACCAACTGTGGACCGTCGACGTCGACAATGCCGAGGACCGTGGCGTCCCGCGCGACGTCCACGTCGCCGACGAGACCGGACGCGCCGTGGACGCGCCAGGTGGTGGCGTCCAGCGACCAGGCGGTCCGCGCTCCGACGCCGAGGACGACCCGGGCGGTGGCCGGGATCGGCGTCACCGCGGTGCGGTCGGTGACCTCGATGTGGTCGCCGGCGCGCCAGGCCATGCGGGGCACGTCCATCTGGGTGCCCGGGGCGACCGTCACGTACGACGGCAGGCGGTCAGTGCCCTTCGTGGACAAACTCCACCAGTCTCCGCCGAGCTCGCACAGCAGATGGCCACCCTGGAAGTACAGCGGCGACAGCGCGCCCTGGGCGGCCGTCTCGACCTCCGCTGCCGACAGGCCGACCGCGTCCAGTGGCACCGCCAGGTCCTCCAGGCGGCCCAGCGGCTTGCCGATCACGACCGCCCGTAACGTCTCGTCGACGCTGGTCAGGACCACGAGGCGGCGACCCAGCCAGGCGGCGGCCAACGCCGGACCGGGCAGGTGATGACGTCGTGGTCGCCCGGTCGGCACCCGGACCGAGACCATTTCGGCGGGACGGTCGCCGCGGGTGAGCAGGTACGGATCCGCGCTCGGGAACACGGGTGCCCGCAGCGGACCGCCAGCTGCGCGGGCACCGGCGGAGGCAGCGCGGAAACCGGCGCCGCGCAGCACCCGCAACGCCACCTCGCCGCCTGGCAGCGGGAGGTCGAGACGCCGTTCGCCCACGACGACCCGTACGCTGCGCGCCCCCTCGTCACTCCAGTCCTGCTCGTGGCTCGCCAGCACCCGGCTCCGGTCACCGAGCTGGCTGGCCAGGTGCGGCCCGGTCAGCAGCCACACCTGATCGGCCGCGTCCAGCTGTTCCGTCCACTCCCGTACCGTCGGCGGGGTCGGCTCGACAGCTCTGCGGGCGGCCAGCCAGCCGGCGAGCTGCCCGCCCAGGTCACCCTCGCGCCAGTCGCCGGGTCGGTCACCCAGCACGCCCAGCACCAACGAGCGCCCCTGGCTTGCGGCCCGCCGGTGCAGCACGACGAGCGCGGCGAGCTGGACGAGTCGCGCGGCCCCCAGCTGCTCCGGACCGGTGTCGACGAGGACGACCACCCGTCCCCGCACCGCGGCCGAGCGGGTTGCCGGCGCGAGGTACAGCAGCTCCCCGCCGGCGGCGCGGCGGACGAACTCGTCCGGCAGCTCCCGCATCAGCAGCAGCTGCGACGGAAGCAGGCGCTCGATGACGCCACTGGTCGCCAGACCGGAGTACCCGTCCGGCTGGCCGTCCCCGGCCGAGCCGTCCTCGGCCGAGGGGAACAGGCTGTCGATCTGTCGGACCAGCGGACCCAGGGCGAGGGCCACGTCGCTGGTCAGGGCGGACAGCGCCGGCGCCCAGGGGGCCAGCGACGCCGGGAGGGCCGGATGTCCGGTCATGTCGGCGTCAACCGCGCGGGGTCGAGCGGTTCCCGTGGCAGCGGCCCGGCCAGGACCAGGCCGGGCAGCAGCGCGATCAACCCGGACGGCTGGGCGGTACGGCGACGCAACGGCTCGCGCAACAGATCGACGCACGGCCAGGGCTCGGCGAGCGTCGGGACCAGCACGCCGTCGTCCCAGCCGAGGTAGACCGCTCCGTCGGCCCACGGCAGGTCCGTCCGATCGCCGAGCACGACCAACCAGCTCTGGTCACGACCGGCGCACGCGCGCAGGCGAGCGCCGGCGGTCACCCGCAGCAGCGTGTCCGCGCGCAACCCGTCCACCACGGCGCCGGACGCGGCCACGGCCGCGGCCGGGAGCGGGACGTCGCGTCGTCGCCACCGTAGGGACAGCGCCTGTGCGCTCATGCGTGAATCGCGGCGACCAGGAGGCCACGGACGTCCCGGAGTGCCTGCGGGGCGTCGGCCAGCACGAACCCGGCGTCGATCTCCCGTAGCGTCGCCTCGACGCGCAGCCGCTCGTCGTGCCCCGGCGGCCCGGTGCCCACCTCGTCGAGCAGCCGCCGGCCCGCCTCGACCAGCCGGGCCGCGCGGGCCTGCTGACCCCGGGCGAACTCCTCCGCCGCGTACACCAGGCTGCCGTTCCGTCCCGACTCCACCAGGTCCGCGAGCACGTCCCGGGCGGCGGCCTGGGCGTCGAGGGTCGGCGCGATCAGCGGGAGCACCCAGAGGTCGTCGGCGGAGGCCGTGGTGCGGCCGTCCAGCGCCGCCGCCGCGGACACCAGACGCTGCGAACGCACCGCCCGGCGGTCGCTCAGCGGTACGCCCGCCTGGCGCATCCGGCGGATCGCGGCGGCCAGCGGGCCGCGTACCGCGCCGAGATCACACGTGCGGGCCGCCTCCGACAGGCGATCCACCGTCGGCAGCAGCGCGCCCGCCGTTGGCGCCGGTCGGGAACCCGCGCCCCACCCCACCTCCAGCAGCTCGTCGAGCCGCCCGTCCGCGACCGGGGTGACGAAGACGCGCGCCAGGAAGCGGTCGGCGAACGCGGCGAGGGCCGGGTCGTCGGGCAGGGTGTTGGCGGCACCCACACACACCCGCAGTGGGCACGAGAGGCGCGTCGATCCGCGCCGGAACACCCGTTCGTTCAGAATCCCCAACAGGGTGTTGAGGACCGCCGTCGAACCGAGGAAGACCTCGTCGAGGAACGCCACCTCGGCCTCGGGCAGCATGCCTGCGGTCTCGAACTCCACCAGCCCCTCACGCAGCCGGCGCAGGTCCACCGGGCCGAAGATCTCACTCGGCTCGGTGAACCGTCCGAGCAGGTACTCGAAGTACCGGCCGCCGAGCTGGTCGGCCGTCCGGCGGACGGCCTCGGACTTGGCGGTGCCCGGCGCGCCGATGACGAGCACGTGCTCGCCGGCGACCGCGCACAGCACGACCACCTCGGCGACCACCTCCCGGTCGACGAGACCGGTTCGTGCCCGTGCGATGGCGTCCCGGAGGAGGGCGGCGTCCGTCGACAGGGTGACCGGCTGCGTGGAGATCATCTGCACCGGCGAAGTCTACGGACACCGCCCCGTCCGCCGCGTCCCGCTAACGTCCGGCCAGGGGCCGCGTCAGTACGGGTACCCCGGGATGTTGAGCCGCACGCTGTACAGGCCGGAGTCGCCCCACGGACCCGAGGTGATGTAGAGGGTCTGCCGGTCCGGCCCGCCGAAGGCCACGTTCGTCGTGCCGGAGAAGCCGGGCCGGATCGTGCCGAGCTGGGTGCCCGTGGGGGAGTAGACGTGGACCAGGGAGTCCGCGCCGGAGGTCCAGTACACGTTGCCGGCGCAGTCGATCGTGCCGCCGTCCGGGCCACCGATGTAGTTCACGAAGACGCTGCGCGCGCCGGTGCTGCCGTCGGGCTGGACGGCGTACTTGTAGATCTTGTTCTCCGAGTAGGCGCCCACGTAGAGGGTGCTTCCGTCCGGTGAGAGCGAGATGCCGTTGGGCTGGCGCAGTTGGTCGTCCACCAGGGACACCTGCCCGTTGACGACACGGAAGACGCTGGTGCGCCCGTACATCTGGTCCGGGCGGTTGCCGCGCTGGAAGTTGGGGTCGGTGAAGTAGGTGACGCCGTCCGAGCGGACCGCGACGTCGTTGGGCGAGTTGAACGCCCGACCCTGGTAGTTCGCCGCGACGGTGCTGCGGCTCCGGTCGCTCAGCCGGTACGCGGAGACGTTGCGCTGGTCGTGGGTGGCCGCGACGAGCTGCTGGCCGTCGGCGCTGAGCGCCACACCGTTGCTGCCGGAGTTGGCGATGAACGTGTCGAAGGTCGACGGCGGGGTGAACCGGCGGATCGTGGACGGCTGGACGTTGTACGGCCCGGTCCCGCCGGCCATGTCGGAGAAGAGCAGGTAGCCGCCGTCGGCGACCCAGACGGGCCCTTCGAGGAAGGTGAATCCGCTCCGGATCTTCGTCGCCGTCAGGGAGCTGGACGGCAGCGGCGAGCCGGACCCGGCCCCGGTGAGGCAGGCTCCGGGCGGTGTGCCGGGCGGGCCGGCGAGCGCGGCGTGAGCGTTCACCTGGGCGGTGCCCGACATTCGGGCAGTCGCACCAGCGGGGACGGGCGCCGCGCTGACCGCGAGGCAGAGTCCGGCCAGGACGGAGATGGTGGTACGCCGGTTCATCGGATGCTCCAATCGGCGTCGACGGGTCGCGGGGACCCGGCCGACGGTGTCGAGAACGCGAGGCGGGCGCGGTGCGGCCCGTCCGGTTCGGCTATTCGAGGTGGAAGGTGGCGGAGCTGCGCTCGGCGGTCGAACTGACCGCCTCCAGGTAGAGCAGACCGTCGCGGTGGCGTACGTAGCGGCCCGGGTAGTTCTGTGACTCCAGCGAGAGTCCGGCGCTGTCGGCCAGGCCGGACCGGCGTTGGAAGCTCGCGTCGTTGGCGAAGATCGACGAACCGTCGTTCGGCGCGATGGACAGGGCGAAGCCGTAGTGGCGCAGGTAGTAGCCCGGGTAGTTGGTCGACTCCAACGACACGCTTCCGCCGCCGGCCAGGCCGTTGACGATGCGGAACTGGGAGTCGGCGAGGTTGGTGACGTTCGCCTCGACCCGTGCCCGGTAGTCGTAGTGCCGGATGTAGCTGGTGGTCAGGTCGTGCGACCGCAGCCGCACCGGGGTGGCCCCGTCGGGCACCGGGATGCCGAAGTTGGGGGTGCCGTCGGCGTTCCAGTAGACCTTCTGGAGTCTGGTGCGCCGGTTGGGGTCGTTCAGGGGGTCGCCGCTGATGTCGCGGTAGTTGCGGTCGTGGTAGACGAGGATGTCGCTCTGCCCGTCCTCGGAGACGGTGAACGAGTTGTGGCCGGGGCCGTACTGGCCGGTGGCGGCGTTGGTGGCGAAGACGGGGTTGGGGCTCTTGCTCCAGGACGCCGGGTCGAGCAGGTTCGCGGTGGCGGAGGCGCTCATCATCCCGAGGCAGTAGTTGGCGTCCGTGGCGCTGGCCGAGTAGGTCAGGAAGAGACGACCATTGCGCTGGATCACCGCCGGCCCCTCGGCGACCCGGTAGCCGCGGGTCTCCCAGGCGTACGTCGGTACGACGAGCCGGGCCACGGTGCCCGTGATCTGCCACGGGTTGGCGCCCATCCGGGCGAGGTAGACGTTCGAGTTGTTGGAGATGCCCGGCTCCTGCTGCGCCCAGGTCAGGTAGCGCACCCCGTTGGCGACGAAGGTCGAGGCGTCCAGGCTGAAGGTGTCCCAGGGTGTCGTGATCCGGCCGCGTTCGGTCCACGAGCCGGTGAGCGGGTTCGCGTTGGCGTTCTCCAGCACGTACATCCGGATGCGCCACACGTCGTCGGTCCGGCCGGCGGCGAAGTAGACGTACCAGCGGTCGTTGATGAAGTGGATCTCCGGGGCCCAGATGTGCGCGCCCATCTCTCCGCTGGTGTGCCGGTTCCAGATCGTCGTCTCCGCCGCCGTCGACAGCCCCTGCAGGGTGGTCGCACGGCGCAGGACGATCCGGTCGTACTGCGGCACGGTCGCGGTCATGTAGTAGTAGCCGTCGGTGTGGCGGAAGATGTGGGGATCGGCCCGCTGGTTGACCAGCGGGTTGGTGTAGTTCACGGCGGGCGCGGCCTGCGCGGGCCCGGCCATGGGCAGCCCGGCCGACACGGCGAGGAGCACCAGCATCGCGGCCAGGACGGACCGTCGGCGGACGCCGGGACCGGTACGCCCCGGGCCGGCCGCTCGGCGGGCGACGGCAACGCTTCGGTCCGGTGGCAGCGACATCTGTCCTCCGTGAGCTGTGTGCACGGCGCTGGTCGACGCTGCTGCGACGGCCAACCCGCTGCGGTGCCCGCCGAAGGCAGGAACGCCCGTGGGCAGGGGTGTGTGACGGGTGTGTTGCGCCCAGGTAACGGCCTAAGTGTTGGCGCTAACATCGACGAGTGTCAAGATGTTCCGGTAGGCCGCGTGCCCGGCGCCGCGAGCCGCGGTGGCAGCTCGGCGTCGAGCGGTGGGGCCGGCCGAACCGAGGCCCCGGCACCCTGCCCCGGTCGCTTGGTAACGGATGTTTCACCATCGTGTGACGGGTATTCAGGCGCACCGGTGCGGCCGGTGGAACCAGTGTCACGAAGCGAGGGAGCGCCTGTCATGCCCGATTCGCAGCCCACCGTCGTCCTGGTGCACGGCGCGTTCGCCGAGTCGGCGAGCTGGAACGGCGTGATCGAGCGGCTGGGGTCCGCGTACGACGTCGTGGCCGTCGCCAACCCGCTGCGTGGCGTCGCCGGCGACGCCACGTACCTGCGGGACGTGATGCGGGGGATCGGCGGCCCGGTCGTCCTCGTCGGCCACTCGTACGGCGGCATGGTGATCACGCAGGCCGCGGCGGGCGACACGTCGGTGCGCGCCCTCGTCTACGTCAACGCGTTGTGCCCGGACACGGGTGAGTCGGCGCTCTCCCTGTCCGCGAAGTTCCCCGGCAGCACGCTCGCGGACACGCTCGTGCAGTACCCGGTGTCCACCGGCGGCAACGAGGTGGTGATCGGCCAGGACGCCTACCACGCCCAGTTCTGCGCCGACGCGTCGGACGACCTCGCCTCGTTGATGGCCCGCACCCAACGGCCGATCACCGAGCAGGCCCTGAGTGACGGTCTCACCGGAGAACCCGCCTGGCGGTCCCTGCCGAGTTGGTTCGTGTTCGGTGACGCCGACAAGAACATCCCGGTCGCCGTACACCGCTTCATGGCCGAGCGGGCCGCGCCGCGCGGGCAGCGCGAGGTGGCGGGCGGGTCGCACGCGATGGCGGCGGCCCGGCCGGGCGAGGTCGCCGAGACGATCATCGAAGCGGTCCGGGGCTGAGCGTCCGACCGGCGGCTCGACATGAGCGGAAAGCCGCCCGCGTAGCCTGCTGAGCGTGGGGGACTGGGAGCTTCGGCCGGCGCTGACGGCGGACGTCGAGGCGGTTGCCGAGTTGCGGTCCGTGGTGCTGCGCGCGGATCTGGAACGGCTCGGACGGTACGACGAGCAGCGGGTTCGGCAGCGACTGCGGGACGGGTTCTCGCCGGCGCACACCTGGCTGATCGAGATGGGCGGCGCGTTCGCGGGCTGCGTCTCCCTGCGGCCGGCCGAGGACGCCCACTGGCTGGAGCACTTCTACCTCGCGCCCCACCTGCAGGGTAATGGCGTCGGCGCGGCGGTGCTGCGCTCGCTGCTGGCGCGGTGTGACCGCGACGGCGTCCGAGTCCGGTTGAACGTGCTGCGCGGCAGCCCGGCCCGGCGGCTGTACGAGCGGCACGGGTTCACCCTCGAAGCCGAGGACCCGGTCGACGTGTTCATGGTGCGCGAGCCGATTCGCGCCGCGCCGGTCGGCTGATCAAGCGACCCGTCCGGTCGTCTCCCGGTACGCCGCGGCGATCCCCGCCAGACCGCGGCCCAGCTCCGGGCCGCGTACCCCGGCGTAGCCCAGGACCAGGGCCGGCGGCCGGTGATCCGGTCGCAGGGCGTAGGAGCGGCCACCGCGCACCAGCACCGAGCGCCGCCGGGCCGCGTGCACCAGCGCCTCCTCCGCGCATCGCTCCGGCAGCAGCAGGTACGCCTGGAGTCCGCTGGTCGCGCCGTAGAGGGTGACGTCGGGCAGGTGCGCGGTGACGAAGTCCCGGACCGTCTGGCGACGTTTCTGTACGTCCGCGCCGAGTCGGCGCAGGTGCCGGTCGAAGGCGCCGGTGTCGATCAGCCGGGCCAGGGCGAGCTGCTCCAGGCCGGAGCAGCCGATGTCCCAGCTGGCCCGGACCCGCTCGACCGGCGCGGTCAGGTCGGCCGGGGTGGCCAGCCAGCCGAGGCGCAGCGCCGGCGTGAGGACCTTGCTGGCGCTGCCGGCGTAGACCACCCGGTCCGGTGCGAGGCTCTGCAGGGCGGGCATCCGCTGTGCCGGCGCGACGAGGGCGGCGTCGAAGTCGTCCTCGATGACGTAGCCGTCCACCTCCTTCGCCCAGGCGGTGAGCTGCGCCCGCCGCTCCGCGCTGAGCGTGACTCCGGTCGGGAACTGGCTGGCCGGGGTGACCAGCACGGCGCGTACCCCGCTGCCTGCCAGCGCGTCCACCCGGAGGCCGTCGCGGTCCACCGGGATGCCCACCGGACGCAGTCCGGCCCCGGCGATGAACTCCCACTCGCCCGGGTGCCCCGGGTCCTCCACCCCGAGCGTGTCGTGGCCACGGTCCCGCAGCACCCGGCAGAGCAGCGCGAGGCCCTGCGCGAAGCCCGAGGTGACCATGACGCGGTCGGGTCGGGTCCGCACCCCGCGTACGCGACCGAGGTAACCGGCGAGGGTGTGCCGGACAACGGCAAGGCCGGACGGCGGGGCGTACGCCAGCTCGCGACGGCCCGCCGAGGTGACCACCGCGCTGACCGCCCGGATCCAGTCCTGGCGGGGGAACGTCGACGCGTGCGGGCTGCCGGTGCGCAGGTCGCAGACCGCCGGTGTGGGCGCGTGGTCGTCCGGGGTGAGCGCCGAGCCGACCTCGGCGCGTGCCGTCGCCGCCACGGAGGTGCCCGAGCCGTGTTGGGAGACGAGGTACCCCTCGGCGCAGAGCTGTTCGTACGCCTCGACGACCACACTCCGGGACACCCCGAGGTCGGCGGCGAGCTGCCGGCTCGACGGGACGCGGGTGCCGGGACGGAGCACACCCTCCTCGATCTGGGTCCGAAATGCGTTACGGAGCTGCACCGACAGTGTTCCGTGCGATTGACCATCTATTGACAGGCTTAGATTGAAGGACAAGTGGTCCGCTCCGCGATCGCCGAAGTGGTATGGACAGCGTGATCCGTGCCTGTGGAAAGTGTTGGTCGGGTACGCAGCCGCCCGGTGACCGGCGAATCAGGGCGTACGTTCCGAGCGTGTCCAATGCGGACGCCTCCGCTGCCGGCATCGAGGCGTCCGTGCGAGTCCTTTCGCCTGGGGGAAGGGTCCGACCTGCCGTGTCGTCGGCGGGGTAAGCGCCAACGGCGGCGCGGAATCGGGCTGTTCAGAGGGGGTTCCGCAAGTGTCCCTATTGTCAGCCGAACGCGCCACGTGGTCGATCTGGTCACATTCTTCGAGCGGTGCGCATACACCATTGGCGAACTCGATAGAGGTGGAAGTGACATCTGTCACACTGCCATCGATCGATCCGTTGTCGCTCTACGAGGCACTCACCGAAAGCCTTTCCCGCGACGATCTGTATCTGTTCGAAAGTCTGGACGGTCCTGCTCAGGACCGGTATGCCGCAGCCGTCGGCTGGGGCCTTCTCGCCGAGGTGCGATTCATCGCCGACCGCCTGGAGCTGACCGCCGACGGTCCGCTCGGCGACGCCCTGGCCGCCGTGCTCACCGCCATCCTGGGCGAGCCGGTCCGGCAGTCCGCCGCGCGGCGGGTCTGGCCGGTCCCCGGCCCGCCGGAGGTGTGGGCCGCCGTCCGGGCGGTACAGCGGGCGTTCGCCGTGCGCACGACCGTCCCCACCGACAGCTTCGCGTTCGGTTTCCTCACCACCCTGGCGTACGAGGCGGCGCGGGACATGGACGACCTCGGGGTCGACCGGGTGGTCGACGACATCCCCCGGTGCACCCTCGCGCTGTTCCGGCACACCGTCTGGTGGGATCTGCGCGCCGGCACGGTGCGGCAGCTCCGCGCCAGCGGCCCGCACCTGCCACCGGACGACGCCCGGCTGCCGGAGCTGCCCGAGCGGCTGGCCGCTGACCACCCGCACGTGCCGGCCGCCCCGCCACCGAGCCTGATCCGGGACACCGTCGACGAGGAGATGTTCGCCGCCCGGGTGAAGCAGTGCCTGCGGCACATCGAGGTCGGGGACAGCTACCAGATCCAGATCGGCCACCGGATCGACGTGCAGACCACGCTCACGCCGCTGGAGGTCTACCAACGGTTGCGCCACCGCAACCCGTCGCCCTACATGTACCTGACCCCGTGGGCCGGCCGGACCGTCATCGGGGCGAGCCCGGAGCTGTTCCTGCGCATCGAGCAGGGCCGGCTCTCGATGCGTCCGATCGCCGGCACCGCGCCCCGGGCCGCCGACCCGCAGGCCGACCGTCGGCGGGTGGCCGAACTGGCGGCGAGCGAGAAGGAGCGGGCCGAGCACGTCATGCTCGTCGACCTGTGCCGCAACGACATCGGCCGCGTCTGCGTGCCGGGGACGCTCAGCGTGGACGCCATGTTCGACGTCGAGCCGTTCGCGTACGTGCACCACCTGGTCTCGACCGTCTCGGGGCAGCTCGCCGACGACGCCGACGTGTGGGCCGCGATCTGCGCCACGTTCCCGGCCGGCACGATGACCGGCGCGCCGAAGCTGCGGGCCATGGAGATCATTGACGGCCTGGAGGACGAGCCCCGAGGCGTCTACGCCGGCGCGGTCGGGCTTGTCGACGTCCGCGGGTACGCGGTGCTCGCCCTCTGCATCCGCACCGCCGTGCACGACGACGGGCACTACCGCACCCAGGCCTCCGCCGGCGTCGTGGCCGACTCCACGCCGGGCGACGAGTGGCGCGAGACGCTGGCCAAGATGAGCGCCACCTACTGGGCCCTGACCGGTTCGGAGCTGCTGCCGTGAGGGTCCTGCTCGTCGACGCGTACGACAGCTTCACCCACATCATCGACCAGTACCTGCGGACCCTCGGCGCGCGGACCGTGGTGGTCCGCTCCCGGACGCGGACCAGTGACCAGCTCGCGGCCCTGCGGCCCGACGCGGTGGTGCTCGGCCCCGGGCCGGGCCATCCGGCCGAGTCCGGGCACGTCGAGCTGGTGCACGCCTTCGCCGGCCTGGTCCCGCTGCTCGGGGTCTGCCTGGGCCACCAGGCGATCGGTCTCGCCTACGGCGGGACGGTCGCGGTCGCCCGGCACCTGATGCACGGCAAGACCAGCGTGGTCACCCACGACGGTCAGGGGATCTTCGAGGACGCGCCCGCCCCGCTCACCGTCACCCGCTACCACTCGCTCATCGTCGCCGACCCGGCCCCACCGGCCCTGCGGGTCACCGCCCGGTCGTCCGACGACGGCTACGTGATGGGCGTACGGCACCGGACGCTCGCGGTGCAGGGGGTGCAGTTCCACCCGGAGAGCGTGCTCACCGAGGCTGGGCTGCGGCTGTTCGACAACTTCCTGCGGCACGCCTCCGCGGCCGTGGACCGGCCACCCGGATTGGACTCACCGGATCACCCCGGATTGGCCACAACCGGTGGTCGTTCCGCTGCGTACGGTCGGGCGGACAATCGGACCCGACCCTCACGAGGATCACGATGACCCAGCTCAGCGACGGTGCGGCCACTCTCACCGTCCGCATCGACGACCGGGTGCTGACCGCGGTGCCCGACTACGTGCTCGGCGTGCTCGCCCTGCCGGTGGTCGAGGTCGCGCCGGCACCTCCCACCGTGTCGGCGCTGCTGACCGCCTCCGAGGACGCGCTGCACGCCGCCGGCCTGGACAAGGCCGGCGTGGCCGAGCTGCCGGGCATCGCGGCGTGGCGGGAGGCGTACCGGGCGGTGGGTGTCAACCCGAACCGGTTCCCGTGCGCCGCCGAGTCGATCGCACGGAGGGTGGCCAAGGGTGACCGGCTGCCCCGGATCAACGCCCTGGTCGACCTCTGCAACGCGGTGTCGCTCGGCGCGGCGCTGCCGGTGGCCTCGTGCGCGGTCGACGGTGTCACCGACCTCGTCGTGCGGCCGGCCGACGGCACCGAGACCTACCTGCCACTGGGCGCTCCCGATGCGCCCGAGCACCCCGAACCGGGCGAGGTCGTCTATGCCGACGCCGACGGGCGTGCCCACTCGCGGCGCTGGAACTGGCGGCAGGGTCACCTGGTCCGCACCGACCTGGGCCGGCACGCGCTGCTGCTCACCGTCGAGTCGGCCCACCCCGGCGGACGCGCGGAGGTGACGCAGGCGTTGGCCCGGCTCGGTGGCGTCCTCGACGAGATGACCGTCGGCGAACGGCAGGAGGCGGTGCTCGACCGCGACGCGACGAGCGCCGTCCTGCGTACCGCGGGACCGCTGAGCCCCGCGGGCAGCAACAATCGGAGCCGGCCGTGACCGGCGCGATCCTGGTGATCTACCGCCCGGCGGCCGGTCGGTACGCGGCCCAGTTCCGCGCCGTGGTCACCGCCGCCGCCGAGCGGGGTGTGGCCGCCGTCGCGCTGCTGCCGACCGGGCAGCCGTCCGCCGACGTCGCCGGGCTGCCCTGCTACCACGCCGACCTCGACGACCGCGAGGCCGTTCGATCGGTCGTCGCGACGATCGTCGCCGCCCACCCGGTGCGGCGCATCTTCCCGCTCTTCGAGGGTGACGTGCTCACCGCCGCCTACTGCCGGCGTGACCACGGCATCGACGGGCTCGACCCGGAGGGTGCGCTGACCTTCCGGGACAAGAACGTCATGCACCGGCGGGCCACCGAGTTGGGCGTGCCGGTGGCGCGCTCGTGCCGCCCCGAGACGGTGGGGGCGGTCGCCGAGTTCGCCGCCGAGGTGGGTTGGCCGGTGGTCGTGAAGCCGTACGCCGGCTGGGCCTGCGGCGACACCCACCGGGTGGACTCCGCCGAGGACCTGGCCCGGGTGTGGCCGCTGATCGCCGACGACCGGCACGACTACCGCGTGGAGGAGTACGTCCGCGGGGCCGAGTACCACGTCGACTCGCTGCTGCGCGACGGCGAGGTGGTCTTCGAACAGCTCTCCCGTTACACGTACTCGGTGCTCGAGTTCCGCGACGAGCCCGGCGGCACGGTCTCCCGCAAGCACGACCTGACCACGGCGGAGCGGCACATCCTGACCGCCAGCGCGACAGTGCTGCGCGGCTTCGGGATGCGTACGGGCGTGGCGCACGTCGAGTTCTTCCTCCGCGACGACGGCGAGGTGATCTTCGGCGAGGCGGCTGCCCGGGCCGGCGGCGGCTCGATCGTCCCGGCCATCGAGGCCGGGCGCGGGATCAACCTCGCGGGGGAGTGGTGCCGCCTCGAACTCGACCCGGAGCACGTGCCCGCCGCCGCTCTGGGGCCGGAGATCGGCACCGAGTACCTGTGCTCCGACCGGTACGGCCGGATCACCGCGATCACGTCGGCGCAGGAGCTGCGGGCGCTCGACGCGGTGCGCGACGCGGACGTGTGGAAGAGCGTCGGTGACGTGCTCGCCGTGCCGACCGCCTCCAACGACGTGCTCGGCTGGTACGTCTGCGAGGGCCGGGACTTCGACGACGTCCGCGCCCGGTTCAAGGTCATCCGGGACTCCTTCGAGGTACGCACCGAGCCGGTGGGGGAGTCCTCATGTGGCTGACCCGGTTCCGCGCCCTGCCGCGCCCGCTGCGGATGCTGGTCTACGCGTCCTTCATCAACCGGGCCGGCATGTTCGTCTTCCCACTGCTGGCGGTCTACCTGGTGCAGAGCCGGCACCTCAGCACCGGCGAGGCGGGCGTGCTGATCTCCGTCGGCAGCACCGGTCTGCTCGCCGGCAGCCTGCTCAGCGGCCCGGTCTGCGCCCGGGCCGGGCGCCGCGCCGCGCTGGTGGCGAGCCTGCTGCTCAACGCCGCCGGCTATCTGGGCCTGGCTCTGGTCGACGGTCCCACCTGGACGTACGCGGTGCTGCTCTTCGTCGCGCTGGTCGGGATGGGCATGTTCTCCCCGGCGGCGAACACGCTGATCGCCGACCTGACCGAGCCGGGTGAGCGGCCCTTCGCGTACACGGTCAGCTACCTCGCGAACAACCTCGGCATGGGGGTCGGGCCGCTGCTCGGCGGGTTCGCGGCGGCCCTGTCGTACGAGCTGATGTTCGCCGGCAACATCCTGCTCGGTCTGCTCGCGGCGGCCACCATCTGGCTCTTCGTACCCGCCGACACCCGGCGCGCCCCCACGGCCGCGCCGGCCGTCACCACCCGGTGGGCCGGGCTGCGGCGGGACGTCGACGTGGCGCTGCTCGTGCTGGTCTCGTTCTGCTACGTCGCCCCGCTGATCGGCCTGGAATACACGTTGCCCCTCGCGGTCACCACCGTGCTGCACTCGTCGGTGGCGGTGGTCGGCGCGGTCTACACCATCAACAGCGTCGTCGTGGTCAGCGCCAGCCTGCTGATCGAGAAGCGGATGAAGGCGTACTCCACCCGGGTCCTGCTGATGGTGGCCGGCCTGCTCTGGTCGGCCGGCATGGCCGTCCTGGTGTTCGCCTTCTCGCTGCCCGCGGTCCTGCTCTCCACTGTGGTCTGGACCCTCGGGGAGATCATCGCCTCGGTGGTGGTGCCCACCTACATCGCCGATCACGTGCAGGAGCGCCGGGTCAGCAGCTTCATGGCTTTGAACGCCTTCGTGCTCAGCTCCGCCCGGTTGGTCGTGCCGATGGGTCTCGGCTTCGTCTGGCAGACCCAGGGGCACCGACCGGTCCTTCTGATACTCCTGCTGACCCCGGTGGTCGGCGTGGTCGCGTTCGCGGCGCTGCGAATCCGACCGGCCGTCCGGCCCGTGCCGACGTCCGTCGAACCGGCCACCGCCAGTCCCTGACACCCACCCCTCATCGGAAGAGGCCATGACCACGTCGAAGTTCGTGCTGCCCGAGAGTGACATCCCGACGACCTGGTACAACGTGGTTCCCGACCTGCCCAAGGGCCTGCCCCCGATGCTGCACCCCGGCACCCGGGAACCCCTCACCCCGGCGGACCTCGCACCGCTCTTCGCCAGCGGCATGATCGAGCAGGAGTTCAGCACCGAACGGGACGTGGACATCCCCGGGCCGGTGCTCGACATCTACCGCCAGTGGCGGCCCAGCCCGCTCGTGCGCGCCCACCGCCTGGAGCGGGCCCTCGACACCCCGGCCCGGATCTACTTCAAGTACGAGGGGGTCAGCCCGTCCGGCAGCCACAAGCCGAACACCGCCGTGCCGCAGGCGTACTACAGCAAGCTCGACGGCGTGCAGCGGCTGACCACGGAGACCGGCGCCGGCCAGTGGGGCAGTTCGCTCTCGATGGCCTGCACGTACTTCGGCCTCGACTGCGAGGTCTTCATGGTGCGGGTCAGCTACGACCAGAAGCCGTACCGGCGCGGGCTGATGGAGACGTTCGGCGCGTCGGTCACGGCGAGCCCGAGCGATCGCACCGAGGCGGGCCGGGCGGCCCTCGCCGCCGACCCCGACTCCACCGGCAGCCTCGGGTTGGCCATCTCCGAGGCGGTGGAGGCGGCGATGCTCAGCGGCGGCACCGCCAAGTACGCCCTCGGCTCGGTGCTCAACCTGGTGCTGATGCACCAGACGATCATCGGCCAGGAGGCGCTGCTCCAGCTCGCCATGGCCGACGACTACCCGGACGTCGTCATCGGCGCGGCCGGCGGCGGTTCCAACTTCGCCGGGTTGGCCCTGCCGTTCCTGCGCCGGCAACTGGGCGGCGGCCCGGCGGTGCGGTTCGTCGCGGTCGAACCGGCCTCCTGCCCGTCGCTGACCAGGGGCACCTACGACTACGACTTCGGCGACACCGCCGGCCTCACTCCGCTGACCAAGATGCACACCCTGGGCCACGACTTCCGGCCACCGGCCATCCACGCCGGTGGCCTGCGCTACCACGGCATGGCCCCGATCATCAGCGCGCTGCGGGACATCGACCTCATCGAGGCGCGAGCGGTGCCACAGAGCGCCTGCTTCGAGGCCGGTGTGCTGTTCGCCCGCAGCGAGGGCATCGTGCCGGCGCCGGAGTCCACCCACGCCGTCCGGGTCGCGGTGGACGAGGCCCTGCACTGCCGGGAGACCGGCGAGTCCAAGGCGATCGTCTTCTCCCTCTCCGGGCACGGCCACTTCGACATGCAGGCCTACATCGACTACTTCGCCGGAAAGCTGACGGACTGATCTCGCTGGGGGTGGACGCCGTCGTGGCGTCCGCCCCCGCGCCGAGCACCGGGGGTGCCAATGCACAGCGAAGCAGCGACCATCCTCGCCATCAACGGATCGGAACGGGCCGGTGGCAACACCGACCACGCCATCGCGTACGCCGGCCGCCTGATCGCCGAGCGCGGCGCGACCCTGCGCAGCATCGTGCTCCGTGAGCACCGCATCTCGCCGTGCAGCCCGTGCGGCGACTGCAACAGCCGCACGCTGCCCTGCGTGGTGGACGACGACGTCCCCGCCCTGGTGGAGCAGATGGCCGCCGCCGACGGGCTGATCTACGCGGCCCCGGTGCACGGCTTCGGCCTCGCCCACCTCATGCAGGTCTTCATCGAGCGGGCGGGCGTCGGCTATCTGCGGTTCACCCGCCCGCTGGCCGACAAGGTCGGCGGCATCATCGTCACCGGGCGTCGGTACAGCGACTCCTCGGTGCACAACCAGATCGTCAACAACCTGCTGCTCAACCGGATGATCCTGGTGGGCAGCGGATTCCCCGTCCTGCTGCGCAACACCACCGGCAGTCCCGGCCTGACCGACGCCGAGGGCGTCGACGCGCTCGAGCGGATGGTGCACCGGATGCTCGACATGGTGCAGCTGCTCAAGCGGCACCAGCGGGCCGACGGTGGTCCGGTCCTCCCGCGCCGGGACCGCAACGAACGCGTCCCGCGGCCCCGCCGCACCGAACCCGTCCAGAGCAGAGGAGATATCGAGAATGTCCACTGAGCAGGTCGCCGCGCCGGTCGGCATCGACTTCCCGGCAACCGAGTGGCAGAGGTGGGACAAGCCGGGCGCCGAGGGCCGGGTCAAGATGACCTTCGTGGGCGGTCAGCGTCTGCGCCTGTTGGAGCTGCCGCCCGGCTTCGACGAGCACCACTGGTGTCTGCGCGGGCACACCGGCTACGTGCTCCAGGGCGAGTTCACCATCCACTTCCGGGACCGGTCGGTGCCGTGCCGGCCCGGCATGGGCTTCGTCATCCCCGACGACGAGGAGCACCGCTCCCAGGGCAGCGACGCCGAGCCCACGGTCGTCTTCGTGGTCGACGAGGTGCCGCAGCCGTGAGCGACCAGCACCGTGTCGTGTCGCCGGCCGGGTCGACGGGGGCCGGCGACGCCGACGGTCCGGCGCGGATCGCCGAGCTGCGGGTCGCCATCGACGGGCTCGACCGGCAGATCATCGCCCTGCTGGCCGAGCGCACCCGCGTGGTGCGGGAGCTGACCGTGCACAAGACGGACGAGACGACCGTCCGCTCACCCGAGCGGGTGCGGCAGGTCCTCGACCGCGTACACGGCCTGGCCGTCGGGCACGGCATGCCGCCCGAGGTGGCCGTCGGCGCGTACCGAGCCCTCATCGAGGAGCTGACCCTGATGCAGCTCGACATGTTGGCGGCCCGCCGCGCCGCCGCGCCGCCGACGGACACCAGATGAGCCATCGCTCGCCGATCGACCTGCGGCACGCCCTGGCCAGCCTCGATCCGCTCCCCGGCGAGCTGGTGCGCGTCGCCACCGAACTGCCCGCCCGTTACGGCGTGT
The DNA here is from genome assembly GCF_040608495.1 of Micromonospora sp. NPDC005174. Classification (NCBI taxonomy): domain Bacteria; kingdom Bacillati; phylum Actinomycetota; class Actinomycetes; order Micromonosporales; family Micromonosporaceae; genus Micromonospora; species Micromonospora sp. NPDC005174. The sequence continues at coordinate 75,916 of NZ_JBEXIJ010000014.1, forward strand.
CCGCCCACTACGCCCGTTGGGCGGGTGCGCCCGCCGCCCCGCCCACGGGCGCCGGCCCGGCCGTGCTGTTCGACCGGGTACGCCCCGACGACGGGCCCACCCGTGCGGTGCTGATGGGCCTGTACGGCACCCGCCGCCGGGCTGCCGGGCTGCTCGGCTGCACGCCTGCCGAACTGCCGCACCGGCTGCTCGACGCGGTGGCAGCTCCCCGGCCGTCGGTGTCCTGCGCCGACCCGTCGCGCTGGCCCCGCGAGGGGCTGCCGCTGGATCTGACCGCGCTGCCGGTGCCGGTCCTCACCGACGAGGACGCCGGGCCCTATCTGACCCTCGGCGCGGTGCTCGCCACCGACCCGGACACCGGGGTCCGCAACCTCTCCGTGCACCGCATGTGCGTGCAGGGCCCCGACACGCTGACGATCTGGATGGTGCCGGGGCGCGACCTGGAACTCGCGTACCAGGCCGCCCTGCGCCGGGGCCGTCCGCTGCCGGTGGCGATCCACCTCGGCCTGAGCCCGGCGGTGCTGCTGTCCTCCTGCTGCCCGACGTCGCTGGTTCCGTCCGACCTCGACGAGCTGGCGGTGGCGGGTGCGCTCGCCGGTCAGGCGGTGGAGCTGCTGCCCTGCGCCACCGTGGACGCCGAGTTCATCGCCCACGCCGAGTACGTCATCGAGGGCGAGCTGCTGGCCGACCATGCGCCGGAGAGCGCGCACGGCACCGTGGCCACGCCGGAGTTCCTCGGCTACCAGGGTCGGGCACATCCGTCGCTGCCGCTGATCCGGGTCACCGCGATCACCGCCCGGGAGAGCCCGATCCTGCAGGCGGTCTCCGGGCCCGGCCACGAGCAGTCGGTGCTGCTCGGTTTCGGGATGGAGGCCGCCGTGCTGGACGTGCTGCGGCAGCGGGGGACACCGGCGCTCGCGGCGCACTGCCACACCTCCGGCGGAGGCCAGCTCATGGTGGTGCTCCAGTGGCCGGCCAAGCGCGGGCCCGACGACGACGTCGCGGTACGCGCCGCCGCCGAGGCGGTGCTGGAGCAGTTCCGGATGGCCAAGCTGGTGCTGTGCGTGGGCGAGGACGTCGACATCGAGTCCGACCAGGACCTGTGGTGGGCGATGGTCACCCGCTTCCAGGCCGACCAGGACCTCGTCGTGCTGCCCGACCGGGAGGGTTTTCCCCTCGACCCGAGCCAGCACACCGGCTACTCCCCGTCGCTCTCGGCCGACGGGCGCACGGCCAAGGCCGTGTTCGACTGCACCGTCCCGTACGCGCAGAGCGCCCGGTTCCACCGGCCCCGCTTCACCGAGCCGTCACGCCCCGCACCGCGGCGGCCAGCAGCGCCACTCCCTCGGTGATCCGTGCGGCGGGCAGTGCCGCGTACCCGATCAGGAAGGTCGGCTCGGTGGGCGGGCGGGTGACGAAGTAGCCCGAGGCGGGGTAGACCCGTACGCCTCGTGCGGCGGCGGCGCGCACGATCTCGGCCTCGTCGACGTCGGGCGCGCCGCCCAGGGTCACCAGGACGTGCAGCCCGGCCGCCGTGCCGGAGATCCGCACCCCAGCGCCGAAGTGCTCGTACAGCGCCTCCAGCAGCCGGGCCCGCCGTTGGCGGTAGAGGCGGTCCATCCGGCCGATGTGCCGGGCGTACGCGCCGGAGGAGATGAACTCGGCCAGCGCCTCCTGGTTCAACGTCGGGGTCAACCGGTCGGTGATCCACTTGACGCCCAGGAACGAGCGGACGAGGTGCGGCGGCAACACCGCGTACCCGATCCGCAGTGACGGGAAGAGGGTCTTGCTGAAGCTGCCGACGTAGACGACGTCCGCGTCCTGCGGGTCGGCGGCCAGCGACGGGAGCCGCTCCTCGGCGAAGGTGAACTCGTTGTGGTAGTCGTCCTCCAGCACCGTCGCCGCGTGTTCGCGGGCCCAGCGCAGCAGCGCCCGTCGTCGCCGCTCGGACATGATGAACCCGGTCGGGAACTGGTGCGACGGGGTGACGTAGACGAGGCGTACCCGGGCCGGGTCGAGGCCGTGCGCGCGGACCCGGCGGTCGATCTCGTCGACCCGCAGGCCCTCCTCGTCGACCGGCACCGGCACCACGGCGGCCCGCGAGTAGCCGAAGATCTGCCGCAGCACGGTGTGACTCGGGTCCTCGATGACCACCACGTCGTCCGGGCCGACGAGCAGCCGGACCAGGATGTCCATGGCCTGGGTCGCGCCGCTGGTCACGACCGTGTCCTCGCGGCGGGCGTCCAGTGCCCGGCTGCGCCGCAGCAGCGCGGTGATCTGGGTACGTAACGACGGGGAACCCTCCGCCGGGCCGTAGCCCAACGCCACCGCGTCAGCCCGGCTGACCGCGTCGGCGAGCGACTGCCGCCACCGGGTCACCGGAAAGCTGGCCAGCGCCGGTGTGCCGTGCCGGAAGTCGTACGTCCCGTCCGGCCGGTGCATCGGCGCCGGCTCCCAGGGCTTCCACAGTGGGCTTCCGGCGTCGGTGGGGAGCGGGGGCTCGGGTCGCAGGTGCGCGCGGGCGACGTGCGGGGCGGGTGGTGGTGAGCCGGCCAGGGCGGCGCTGATCCGCGTACCGGAACCGCGGCGCGACGTGAGTACCCCGTTGGCCCGCAGCAGCTCGTAGGCGCGGGTCACCACCGTCCGGGAGACCCCGAGCTGGTGTGCCAGCTCGCGGCTGGGCGGCACCGTGTCACCGGGGCGCAGCCGGCCGGCGCGTACGGATGAGCTGATCTGGTCACAGAGCTGCTGTTGCAGCGGCACCGGACTCGCGCGGTCCAGCGTGACGAGGAGCCGATCCGAACTCACCTGTCCATGCTCCCCGGTCGAGGTCAGGCTGCCCGGGAGGATCGCCTGCGGGCGGGACGCTCGGCCTGCACGAACGTCGACAGTCGGCCGTCCACCAGTTGCCCGAGCACGTCCAGGAAGGTCGTGCGGTCACGCGCCGGGATCGTGGCGAGGATGTCACCCTGCAGTCGCGTGACGATCTGCCGCGCCTCGGCGACCAACCGTTCGCCGTCGGGCGTGACGGTGACGATGCGGGCGCGTCGGTCGGTCGTCGAGGTGCGGCGTCCGACCAGGCCGGCGCGTTCCAGCTCGTCGAGGGTGACGACCATCGTCGTCTTGTCGATGCCGCACATCTCGCCCAGCTGACTCTGGGTGAACTCGCCGGTGCTGCCGCGGTCGAGCACGCAGTAGGCACGCGTCGAGACGCCCAGTCCGGAGAGGGCGGCGGCGTGCTCCTGCGCCAGCGCGTGGGTGGCCCAGGACATCAGAAACATCAGGTCGGGCGCTACGGCGTCGGCTCCCGAGGCTCGGGTGGTCATGGCGGCAGCCTAGCAATTGGTTCGTGATTCGAACTATCTCGTAGCGGAGCATCCCGGTGCCGGCAACAAGTTAAGAACGAGATAGTTAAGAACGGAACCTTCTGGTACGGTTCGATCTCGACACCCCTTCCCTCCACTGAGGAGTCACCCTGATGTCTGCGGAAACCTCTGCTCCCCGGGCCGTCGACGGCGCTTCGCGCGTGCGAGACCGGTCCATCGCCTCCGTGGTCGCCGTGCTCGCCGCCGTGGCCGTGTGGTCGATCGCCACCCTCGCCGGCGCGCAGCTCACCGTCGACCAGGGCGCCGGCCCGCGGGACGTCACGGTGCTCGCCGTCGTCCTGAACGCAGCGGTGGCGGCGCTGCTCGGCTGGGGCCTGCTCGCGGTGCTCGAGCGGGTCTCGGCGCGCGCCACGACGATCTGGACGGGGATCGCCGTCGCCGTCCTCGTGCTGTCTCTCGTGCCCGCGTCCCTGGTCGACGCCACGGCCGGCACCAGGTTCGCCCTCGTCCTGATGCACCTGGTGGTGGGCGCGGTCGTGATCCTGGGCTTCCGCAGAGGCGCGCGGCACGCCTGACGACGGATGGTCCAACAGCCGCTGGTGATCGCCCGTCCTGCTCCCGCGCCGAGCAGGACGGGCGATTGCTCAACCGCGTACGCGGCTCAACGCCAGGCCGCCGAGACCCAGGGCGGCCAACCCCACCACCAGGGCCACGTACGCCCCGCCCCGCCCGTTGCCGGTGCCGATCCCGTTGTCGGAGGTCGCCACTACCAGCGCGCCGAGGCACACACCGAGCAGTCCCGACGTGAGGGCCACGGTGGCGCCGAGCATGCCGGTGCCGGTACCGACGCGACTTCTCGGTCGGGCCAGGGCCACCGCGCCGACGATCACCCCCGCCAGGGCCAGCAGACCACCCACGCTCGCCCCGAGCCGACCGGCGCTCATGGTGGTGACGGTGGCCGCCAACGGCTGTTCAGGGGCGGCGAACCCCTCGATCAGAGCGGACCTGGCAGCGGTGAACACCGACATGTGCTTCTCCCTCTCGTACGTCGTGTCGTTCGATCGTGTCGCCACGTCGGCCGCCGGTCGTCCGGCAGCCGGAGGCTCTTCGGGCTGCCACCATGGGCGCACTCGCCTGCCACGTACGGCGCGTGCGCCGCGTGTCTACCGCGAACGTGGTAGTCGCCGGTCGTTCGCGCGCAGGAGTCGCCGGGGGCGTACCTCGGGCTAGGGTGCGCCCATGAGCACAGGGCGTGCCGGTGTCCGGGACTGGACCATCGCCGTCGGCGTGGCGGTGGTGCTGGTGGTCGCCGGGCTGTCCGCGGAGCAGTCCACGATCGACGTCGACCTGCTCGGTTATCCGCTGCTGGCCGCCGGCGGTCTGGCGCTGGCGGTGCGCCGTCGGTGGCCGGTCGCCGTCCTGGCCGTCACCGGGCTGTGCGCCGTGGGCTACCAGGCGGTCGGTTTCGACGTGCCGGCCGTCGCCTTCCTGGTCGCGGTCTACACCGGTGTCCGGGCCGGCCACCGCGTCGTCACGGTCGTCGCCGCCGTGCTGATGCTCGTCGCGCTGCCCCTCACGGCACTCGCCCCGCCGCAGGACCTGCCGTTGGGCGAGGCGCTCGCACGGGCCCGGGGCGCGCTCGAGGTGGCGTGGCTGATCGCCGCCGGCGCCGCCGGTGAGGCGTTGCGGCAGGCCGAGCGACGGGCCGACGAGGCCGAGCGCACCCGGGAGGAGACCGCGCGTCGACGCGCCGACGAGGAACGGCTGCACATCGCCCGGGAGTTGCACGACTCGCTCACCCACCAGATTTCGATCATCAAGGTGCAGGCCGAGGTGGCCGTCCACGTGGCCCGTCGGCGTGGCGAGGCGGTACCGGAGGCGTTGCTGGCGATCCGCGAAGCCGGCCGTGAGGCCAGCCGTGAGCTGCGCGCGACCCTGGAGGCGCTGCGCGACGACGGCAGGAACCCGCCGCGCGGCCTCGACCACCTGCCGGAGCTGGTGCAGCGGGCGCGGATGGCCGGGTTGGACGCGACGTTGACGGTGCAGGGGCGACGGCAGGCCGTGCCCGTGGCCGTGGACCGGACCGCCTACCGGATCGTCCAGGAGTCGCTCACGAACGTCGCCCGGCACTCCGCCGCGGCCACCGCGTCGGTCCGCGTCGACTACCGTCCGGACGCCCTCGCGATCCGTGTCGACGACGACGGCACGGCCACACCGGCCGCCGTACCGACGCCCGGAGTCGGGCTGCTCGGCATGCGCGAACGGGTCACCGCCCTGGGTGGGCACCTGCACGCGGCGCCCCGCGACGAGGGTGGCTTCACCGTCCGCGCCGAACTGCCGGTCGGGCCGTCCGCGTGATCCGCGTCCTGCTGGTCGACGACCAGGCGCTCCTGCGCAGCGGCTTCCGCGCGCTCCTGGACATCGAGGACGACATCGAGGTGGTGGCCGAGGCCGCCGACGGCCGGGAGGGTGTGGCCCTCGCCCGTCGGCACCTACCCGACATCGCCCTCATCGACATCCAGATGCCGGTGCTGGACGGCATCGAGGCGACCCGGCTCATCGCCGCCGATCCAGCCCTGGCCGGAGTGCACGTCGTCATCCTGACCAACTACGGCCTCGACGAACACGTCTTCCACGCGCTGCGCGCCGGCGCTGCCGGGTTCCTGGTCAAGGACATCGAGCCGGAGGACTTCCTGCACGCCGTACGCGTCGCCGCGCGGGGTGACGCGCTGCTCGCGCCGTCGATCACGCGCCGGCTCATCGACCGGTACGTCGCCGAGCCACGCCATCTGCGTGCCCCGACCGGTCTCGGGGAGTTGACCAGCCGGGAACGCGAGGCCGTCGTCCTGGTCGCCCAGGGGCTGTCCAACGACGAGGTGGCGGCGCGCATGGTGATCAGCCCGTTGACCGCCAAGACCCACGTGAACCGGGCGATGACCAAGCTGCACGTCCGTGACCGTGCCCAGCTCGTGGTCGTCGCGTACGAGTCCGGTCTGGTGGCCCCACGGCGCGACTGACCTCGGCTGCTCGGCGCGGCGGGCACGGCTGCGCGGCGCGGGGTCCGCCTCGGCGCGTGCCATGATTGCGCCCATGGGCAAGCAGCAGCACGTCGGCGGGGCCGACCGGAACAGCGGGTCAGGCACCACGACCGACCGTCCGACCGGTGATGGGGCGGACGCGCGGCTCGCCGTCGCACACGACCCCACAACGCCACAGATGACCCTCATCGACCTGGCGTCCGATGCGTCGGTCGCGGTTCGCAAGGCGGTCGCGGCGCGGCCGGACGCGCCCGCGCAGGCCCTGCGGTCGCTGACCCGCGACCATGATCGTCATGTCCGGGAAGCCGTGGCGCGCAATCCCGCGACCTCGGTCGGCAATCTCCTGCGTCTGGTCAAGGACGCGGACCGGTGGGTCCGGTGGGCCGTCGCCGGCAACCCGGCCTGCGACGAGTCGGTCCGCCGGGTGATGGTCGCCGCGCCTGACAAGGAGCTCCGGGGCCTGCTCGCCGAGACCCGCGACCTGGAGCCCGAGCTGGCCGCCCGCCTGGTCGACGACGTCTCACCCGAGGTGCGGGAACGCCTCGCCACGCACACCCAGGACCCCGACGTCATCGCCGCCCTGCTGGCCGATCGCACCGTCCGCGTCCGCAAGGGGCTCGCCCGCAACCCGCGGACCACCGCCGCGCAGCGTAGCGCTCTGGCCGGGGACCCGGCGGTCGACGTACGGGCCGCGCTGGTCCGCGCGCTGGAGCTGGACGAGGCGGATCTGGCGACCCTTGTCGACGACCGCTCGGTGCAGGTCCGGCTGGCGATGGCCACGTCCGAGATCGTCCCGGCGCACGTCCGGCAGACGCTCGAAGGCGATCCCGACGAGATGGTGGCCGCCGCGGCCCGGGACTTCCGCCCCGGAGCCGGCAGCTCACCTGTGGTGCGGGCTCCCCGCATCGGTTCCCGACGCTCCGGCACCGGTCCGGGCCGGCCAGGTCGCGCCACGCGCTGAGGTCGCCTGCGCCACGCGCTGAGGTCGCCTGCGCCACGCGCTGAGGTCGCGCTGCGCCACGCGCTGAGGTCGCGCTGCGCCGCGCGCTGATGCCGGCTGACTGTGCGGCGCTCGTCCGATCGGGCTACCGGCGCGGCGCGCCTGCCCGCGACGGGGATAGCGGGGTGGCGCCGGAGCCGTTTCTCGACGGCGACGACGCCTCGACCGGAAGGTCCCGTCCGGCGAGGCGGCGCAGGAGGTCCCGGATGTGGCGCTTGTCCGCAGCCGAGACCGTGTCGTCCAGCAACCGCCGACGGATGGAGACCATGTCCGTTTCGACCTCGGCCAGCACCCGGGGCGTCACTGACGCGTTCGGCATCGCGAGTGGCCGGATGGCGGCGGCGATGGAGAGATCGAGGGTGGCGCAGAGGCTGCGGACCTTTGCCAGTTCCGGGTAACGCTGCCAGTCACCGGCGAGCCAGCGGAACAGCGTCGAGCGGCTCACCCCGGTGTGGTGTGCGATGTCGCCGACGGTCCAGCCGTGCTCCTCGCGGGCGTCGTCGACGGCTTGGCGGACGAACTGCGCGAAGGCCATCTGAGGTGTCGTGGGGTAGGTGTCCATCCTCAGGCCTGCCCTCCCATCCGGGATCGGATCTGCTCACCCTCTGGTGGCGGCGGTACCACTGATCGTCTATCAGCTTTCGTGGCGGCGCAGCGGTCGCCGGGGCGGTGGCCTACTCGTTCGGGGTGGCTCGGATACTCAAATGTCGATCGTCGCGGCTGGAGCAGCACATCGTCCCCTTCGGGGTCGACTGTCCTGTTCACGGACTGTGATGGTCGCCGCAGCACGTCGGCTACACCGCGTGACCTGAGTTACCGTTTCACGAATCAGGTACCGTCCCCTGTCACATCGTCTTCGTACCAACCTGGCTGCCCGTCACAACAGGGGAGCCGAACCGGAGGGACACACTCGTGAGGGTCCGTAGCGCAGTCCGCCAGGCCGGCCTCGTCGTGGCGATCGCCGCACTGGCGGTGACCGCCGGATGTGCCAAGAAGGACGACAGCGAGGTCCAGGCCAGCGGCGTCAAGCTGGTCGAGAGCGGCAAGCTGACCGTCTGCACCCACCTGCCCTACCCGCCCTTCCAGTCCAAGGACGCCAGCGGCAAGGTCACCGGGTTCGACGTCGACGTGATGGACCTCGTGGCAAAGGAGTTGGGCGTCGAGCAGACGATCATCGACACGCCCTTCGAGGGGATCAAGTCCGGTCAGGACCTGAACACGGGCAAGTGCGACGCGGCCGCCGCCGGCATGACCATCACCGCCGAACGGCAGAAGGTGATGAACTTTTCCGACCCGTACTTCGACGCGACGCAGGCGATGCTGGTCAAGACCGGCAAGCCGTACAAGTCGCTCGACGACCTGCGGGGCAAGAAGCTCGGCGTGCAGGCGGCCACCACCGGTCGTGACTACGCGCGCAAGTTCGAGAAGGAGAAGGGCCTGCAGCTGGTCGAGTTCGAGGACCTCGCCGGCCTGCAGCAGGCAGTGGCGAACGGTCAGGTCGAGGCCGCTGTCAACGACCTGCCGGTGTGGACCGAGTACCTCCGCAAGAACCCGGGTGGGTTCACGGTGACCGCCGAGTTCGACACCGGCGAGCAGTACGGGTTCTCGGTGAAGAAGGACGGCAACCCGGAGCTCCTCAAGAAGATCAACGAGGCGCTGGCCAAGGCCAAGCAGGACGGCTCGTACGACACGATCTACTCCAAGTGGATCGGCAAGCGGCCGAACGCCTGATCGAAGCTCAGGAGGGAAGGGCGCGCGGGATGCGCGCCCTTCCCGTCAGCACACACTCCGGGAAGGCAACGAGCCAACGTGAAGCTGCGCCGCCGCCAGCGGGAACGACTGTCCCTCGGTATCCAGTACCTGGTCTTCGCCGCGATCATCGTCGCGGTGCTCGCCGCCGCGGACTGGGGTCGACTGGCCGACGCGTTCTTCCGCGTCGACATCATCGAGTCGATGTTCCCGACGATCATCACCGTGGCGCTGCGCAACACGATCCTCTACACGCTTGGCGCGTTCGCGTTCGGTCTCGTGTTCGGCACCGTCCTCGCGCTCATGCGACTGTCCCGGGTGGCGCCGTACCGCTGGCTGGCGACCGCGTACATCGAGCTGTTCCGGGGTCTGCCGGCGCTGCTGGTCCTCTTCCTCGTCGGGTACGGCATCCCCATCGCCTTCCCGGAGCGGGAGATCCCCGGCGGCGTGTTCGGCGCGATCGCGATCGGTCTCGGACTGACCGCCGCGGCGTATATGGCCGAGACCATCCGGGCCGGCATCCAGGCCGTGCCGAAGGGGCAGATGGAGGCGGCCCGCACCCTCGGTATGTCGCACTTCACCGCCATGCGCACGATCGTCATCCCGCAGGCGTTCCGGATCGTCATCCCGCCGCTGACGAACGAGCTGATCCTGCTCACCAAGGACTCGTCGCTGGCGTACGTGCTGGGCGTGACGGCGCAGACCATCGAGATCACCAAGTTCGGTCGGGACATGCTCAACGACCGGGTGAACGCCACCCCGCTGCTGGTGGCCGGCCTCGCCTACCTGGTCATCACCCTGCCGCTGTCCCAGGTGGTACGCCGCCTCGAACTCCGCTACGCCAAGGCCCGGTGACCCGCATGACGACCAGTCCGTCCCGCCCCGCCGTCGAGATCCGCGACCTGTACAAGTCCTTCGGCCCGATCGAGGTGCTCAAGGGCATCGACTTCGAGGTCGGTCAGGGCGAGGTGGTCTGCGTGATCGGGCCGTCCGGGTCCGGCAAGTCGACCCTGTTGCGGTGTGTGGACCTGTTGGAGGAACCGACCGCGGGCACGATCCGGGTCAACGGCGTGGAGATGACCGACCCGGACGTCGAGATCGACGCCGTGCGTCGGGGCATCGGCATGGTGTTCCAGTCGTTCAACCTGTTCCCGCACCTGACCGTGCTCAACAACCTCACGGTCGCGCAGCGCAAGGTGCTGCGGCGCGGCCGCGCCGAGGCCGAGCGGGTCGCGCGGGCCAACCTGGAGCGGGTCGGCCTGACCGACAAGGCCGACGCGTTCCCGGCGCAGCTCTCCGGTGGGCAGCAGCAGCGGGTCGCGATCGCCCGGTCGCTGTCGATGGAGCCGAAGCTGATGCTCTTCGACGAGCCGACCTCGGCGTTGGACCCTGAGCTGGTCGGTGACGTGCTCACCGTCATGCGCGGGCTGGCCGAGGACGGCATGACGATGATGGTGGTCACCCACGAGATGGCGTTCGCCCGGGACGTGGCGGACCGCGTCGTGTTCATGGACGGTGGCGTGGTCGTCGAGCAGGGGCCGCCGCAGGAGGTGCTGGGCGCGCCGAAGCACGAGCGGACGCGCGCCTTCCTCTCCCGGGTCCTCGACCCGACCCACGTGGCGCGGCTCGGTCAGCCTGAGCAGTCGCCCGCGCAGCCCGAAACCCCCAGCCTGCCGGCCGACGACCGACACGATCTCTGACCCTCCCGGGCCTCGTCGATAGATGGCCCTCGTGATGTCACGGTAATCTTCCTGCAATCAGACCCTGTACTTTCGTCGATGGATTACATAAGTTGGGTTCATCCATCGAAAGTTCTGAGTCTTCCGAGCGAAGTCCGCGACGATCCTCACCCCAGTCGTGCAGCCGCCTTGTGCTCGGCGGTCGATGCACCCTGCGCTCGTCGCGTCTTCGCCCGGTCGGGAACGGAGACCCATGGACGATCACGCCGTTGGCTCCCATCGCCACCTGTCCCGTCGATCACTGATCGCCACCGGGGCGCTCGCAGCCGGAGCGTTGGGCGCGTCCGCCCCCACGCTCGGTGGCGCGTTCGGAGGTAGCCCAGCCCAGGCCGCCGCCGGAGTGACCAGGAAGGTCACCATCTACGCCGAGCAGTTGCCCGGCGGGCTGTTCGGGTACGGCCTCGCGCCCGGCCAGGCCACCGTGCCCGGGCCGGTGCTGGAGATCTACGAGGGTGACACCCTGGAGATCACGCTGGTCAACACCACCACCCAGCGGCTGTCCATCCATCCGCACGGGGTGGACTACAGCACCGACTCGGACGGCAGCCCGTTCAACGACTCCTTCAACGACCCGGGCGAGACGCGGACGTACGTCTGGCGCTCGCACGAGATGGTCGCCGCGGCGGGACGCCGGTACATGCCGGGCAGCGCCGGCTACTGGCACTACCACGACCACGCCATGGGCACCGACCACGGCACCGCCGGAGTCGCGAAGGGCCTGTACGGCGCGCTGATCGTCCGACGTCGGGGCGACATCCTGCCGGAGAGGCAGTTCACCGTCGTGTTCCACGACATGACGATCAACAACCGGATGGCCCCGGACACGCCCATCTTCGAGGCGAACCTGGGCCAGCGGGTGGAGTGGCTCGCCATCGGGCACGGCAACCTCTTCCACACCTTCCACCTGCACGCGCACCGCTGGGCCGACAACCGCACCGGGATGCTCGAAGGGCCGGCCGACCCGAGCCTGGTCGTCGACAACAAGGACCTCAACCCGGGCAGCTCGTTCGGGTTCCAGGTGCTGGCCGGGGAGGGCGTCGGACCCGGCGCGTGGATGTACCACTGCCACGTGCAGAACCACTCGGACGGCGGCATGGCCGGGATCTTCCTGGTGCGCAACGCCGACGGCAGCATGCCCCCCGGCGCCGAGGAGGCGATCCACCGGTTCCAGGGCCACACCCACACGCACGGAAGCTGACCGAAAGTGGGGACGGGGATGACCAGAGACGTACGACGAGCCCTCGCCGCGATAGCGGCCTTCGCCACGCTGATCCCAGCCACGACCACGGCCACGGCGGCGGCAGCCGCGCCGCGAGCGGTGACCGCGGCGCCAGCGCAGGCGCAGCAGACCAGGACGGCCGTGCTCGTGTTCCACGGGCCGGTGACCGAGCAGCAGGACCCGGTGGCCCGCGCCGTGGACACCATCCGACAGCTTGCGGTCAGTCATGACATCGATGTCACAGCCACCACGGACCCGGCTGTGTTCACCGCTGCCGGACTGTCCGCGTACCGGAGCGTGGTCTTCCTGTCCGCGACGGGCGCCGCGCTCAACCGCGACCAGGAGTCGGCGCTGCAGGCCTACATGAAGGCCGGCGGCGGCTTCGTCGGCATCGCCGACGCCGCTCGCGCGCAGGTCGACTCGGCCTGGTTCACCGGCCTGATCGGTGCCCGCCCGGCGGGCGCGATCCCGGTGGCCGAGCCGGTGGCCCGGGTGACCGCCAGCGGCGAGAACCCGCCCACCGAGACCAAGGAGAAGCTGACCGACGGCGACGCCAACACCAAGTGGCTGGTCCGCACCCCGACCGCGTGGGTGACGTACGAGCTGGCCGCGCCGAAACGGATCACCGGGTACGCGCTGACGTCCGCCAACGACTTCGTCGGGCGGGACCCGAAGGACTGGACCCTCCAGGGCTCCACCGACGGTCAGAACTGGTCCGATCTGGACCAGCGCACCAACCAGAGCTTCGCGGAACGGTTCCAGACCCGCCGGTTCGACATCGCCACGCCGCAGGAGTTCACCCGCTACCGGCTGACCATCACGGCCAACAGCGGTGAGCCGCTGATCCAGCTCGCCGACCTGCGCCTGTTCACCGGCGCGGCCACCGCGCCGCCGCCGACCCCCGTGAACCGGGCGGTGGTCGACATCCTGGACCGCAAACACCCGGCCACCGCGTCGCTGCCGCTGACCCTCACCCGCTCGGACCGCTGGGACAACTGGGACCCGAACCCACTCGGCTCGGTGCACACCCTCGCCCAGGTGCAGGAGCGGCACTACGACCCGGGCCCCGGCGCCAACGGCCCGTTCCACCCGGTGTCCTGGTGCCGGGACTACGACGGCGGTCGGTCCTTCTACACCGGCATGGGCCACACCGAGGGCAGCTACGGCGAGGAGGCGTTCCGCGCGCACCTGACCGGGGCGCTGAACTGGACCACCGGCCGCGTACGCGGCGACTGCCAGGCGACGATCGCCGCGAACTACAAGGTGGAGCGACTCACCGCCGCGAACCAGACCGGGCAGCTCGACCAGATCGGCGAGCCGCACGGACTCACCATCGCGCCCGACGGCACCGTCTTCTACGTCGGCAAGGCGGCCTGTCCGAGCGGTCCGATCGAGGACTGGAACGACCCGAACGTCGGCAAGGGCTGCGGCACCATCCACGCCTGGGACCCGCGCACCAAGCAGGCCAAGCTGCTCACCACCCTGGAGGTGATGGGCAACCGGGGCAGCGGCTCCGAGTTGGTGAAGAACGAGGAGGGGCTGCTCGGCATCGTGCCCGACCCGACGTTCGCCGAGAACGGCTGGCTCTACGTCTACTGGATGCCGCACGAGTCGATCGACCGGGTGAAGCGGATCGGGCAGCGCACCGTCTCCCGCTTCACGTACGACCGTCAGGCGCAGACCATCGACCAGGGCACCCGCAAGGACCTGTTGCAGTTCCCGGTGCAGATCCACAGCTGCTGCCACGCCGGCGGCGGCATGGCGTTCGACGCGAAGGGCAACCTCTACGTCGGCTCCGGCGACAACAACTCTTCCGAGGGGTCGCAGGGATACTCCGGCAACAACTGGACGCAGGAGTACCAGGGGACCTCGTTCCAGGACGCGCGCCGCACGTCGGGTAACACCAACGACCTCGCCGGCAAGATCATCCGGATCCACCCGGAGTCGGACGGCACGTACACCATCCCGGAGGGCAACCTCTTCCCACCGGGCACCGAGAAGACCCGGCCGGAGATCTACGTGATGGGCGTCCGCAACATCGCCCGCCTCCAGATCGACCCGGTGCACCAGTGGCTGACCGCCGGCTGGGTCGGCCCCGACGCCCCGTCGCCCAGCCCGACCCTCGGCCCGGCGAAGTACGAGACGGCCACCATCATCACCTCGGCCGGGAACCAGGGCTGGCCGTACTGCATGGGTGACCGACAGCCGTACCGGGACCGCAGCAACACCGACGCCACCGTGCTGACCGGCTGGTACGACTGCGACAACCTGACGAACACCTCACCGCGCAACACGGGCCTGGTGGACATCCCCGCCGCCCGGGACAACATGATCTGGTACTCACCCGACGGCGGCGGTCCGGTCTTCCCGAAGCGGACCGACGGCAGCGGCCTGCCCACCTACGTCGCCGCCGACGCCACCTACACCCAGCCGTACCTGCGCGGCGGCGGGCAGGCCATCATGTCCGGGCCCACCTACCACCGCAGCCTCGTCGACACCGACAGTGGCGTCGCGTGGCCGGAGCACTGGGACGGCAAGTGGCTCATCGGCGACCAGTCGAACGCGGCCAACCGGGTCGCGGTCACCGTCGACGAGGCCGGCGTGCCGCAGGCCGCCCCGCCGGTGTACGCCGAGTCGCTGCGGGCGATCATCCCCAGCGGCAACGGCGACAACCGGTTGCAGAGCTGGATGGACGCCAAGTTCGGCCCGGACGGCGCGCTCTACCTGCTCGACTACGGAGGCGGGTTCTTCAGCCTGCACCCCAACCAGAAGCTGATCCGGATCAGCTACACCGGTGGCGCGCCCACCCCGGCGCCGGCCGCGACCTCGGTGGCCGTGCAGAACAAGCCGTTGACGATCGCGTTCACTGGCTCGAAGTCCGGCGGCGTCAGCCACCGCTGGGAGTTCGGCGACGGCGCCACGTCGACCGAGGCCGACCCCCGACACACGTACGCCAAGGTCGGCACCTACACCGCGAAGCTCACCGTCACGTACGCCGACGGCGAGACGGCGACGGTGCGGACCACGGTCACGGTCGGCTGCGCGGTGCCCGACGCCCGGGGCACGGTGTGGCTCGGGGACACGGACACCGGCGTGCCCAGTCGTACGGTCGGGCAGGGCTGCACGATCAACGACCTCATCGACGACGAGAGCACCTGGCCCGACCACAACGCCTTCGTCCGGCACGTCAGCGCGGTGACCCGCACGTTGCAGGACGACGGTCTGCTCAACGCCCGTGAGTCGGGCACGCTCACCCGCCTGGCCGCCGCGTCCGACATCGGCCGGGACGGTCGCACCGGGTACGAGCCGCTCTACGACGGCACCGCCGAGTCGCTGCGCGGTTGGCAGCAGGCGCCGACGGGGTCGTTCAGCATCCAGCCCGACGGGGCACTGCGTTCCAGCGGGGGGCTCGGCATGCTCTGGCACACCAAGGAGCTGGGCGACTTCTCGCTGAAGGTGCAGTTCAAGGACATCGCACCGGGCACCAACCGGGCCAACACCGGTGTCTTCATCCGGTTCCCGGACCTGCGGGTTCCGTTGGAGCAGCGGCCACCGGGCAGTTGCGGAACCATCGGGTCGGCACGGACCTCGACGGCCTGGATGGCGATCTACTGCGGACACGAGATCCAGATCTACGACGGTGACAGCGGCGAGCCGCAGAAGACCGGCTCGGTCTACAACTTCGACCCGGTGTCACTCGCCGAGGCCCGCGTCACGCCGAAGAACGTGTGGAACGACTACGAGATCCGGGTGGTCGGGCAGCACTACACGATGATCCGCAACGGCGTGGTGATCAACGAGTTCGACAACACGCCGGGCAAGCAGTCGTCCCGGGCCGGCGACCCGCCGACCGACCTGCGGCAGTTCCTGCGCGGCTTCATCGGCCTGCAGAACCACGGTGACAACGACCTGACCGAGTTCCGCAACATCCGCGTGCGGGAACTCTAGGAGAGACGATGATTCGACGACTCACGGCAGCGCTGGCGGCGTTCATGCTCTTGGCCGCACCATTGGCCGCGCCGCCCGCGTCCGCCGCGCCGCGCGCCGCCGCGGACCAGGTGCTGACCTGGACCGCCGACGACAACACCACGCGCTACAAGTCCACGCCCACCACGGCGGTGGCCGGCGCGACGACGATCATCTGGGAGAACAGCGCGGCCACCGGCAACACCACCGGCATGCCGCACACGCTGACCTTCGACACGTCCACCGAGGGCTACAACCACGACGTCACACTCAACATCCTGGCCAGCCCGTTCGACGCCAACGACGGCCGCCACCAGGCGACCGTCACGCTGACCCCGGGCCGGTACCGCTACTTCTGCTCGATCCCCGGCCACAGCCAGATGGTCGGCGAGCTGGTGGTCACCGACGGCGGGGGAGGCGGCGACACCACGCCACCGACCGTCACCGCCGCCGTGTCCGGTGACCGTGACGGCGACGGCAACTACGTCGGCGCGGCGACGGTGACCGTCACGGCCACCGACGCCGACTCCGGCGTGGGGACAGTCGAATACCAGGTCGACGACACCAGTTTCCAGCCGTACACCCAGCCCGTGCAGGTCAGCGCGGTCGGCGACCACTCGGTGCAGTTCCGCGCCACCGACCAGGCCGGCAACACCAGCGCGGTCGGCTCGGTGTCGTTCCGGGTCGTCGAGCCGACCGAGGAGGACACCACCGCGCCGGTGGTCACGGCCGCGCTGGCCGGCGACCGCGACGGCGACGGCAACTACGTCGGTACGGCCACCGCCACGTTGACCGCCACCGACGCCGGCTCGGGGGTCGCCACCATCGAGTACGCCCTCGACGACGCCGCCTTCACGGCGTACACGAACCCGATCGTGGTGACCGCCGCCGGGATGCACATGCTGCACTACCGGGCCACCGACGTCGCCGGCAACACCTCGGCCGAGCAGATGGCCCACTTCACGGTCGTCGCGCCGCCGGCCGAGGACACCACAGCACCCACCGTCACGGCCACGGTGGCCGGCGACCGCGACGGCGACGGCGCGTACGTCGGCGCGGCGACCGTGACCGTCACGGCCACCGACGCCGACTCGGGTGTGGCGAAGATCGAGTACGCCCTCGACGCGGGCGCGTGGACCGCGTACACCGCTCCGGTCACCGTCCGCACCGTGGGGGCGCACACCCTGCGCTACCGGGCGACCGACACCGCGCAGAACACCTCCGCCGAGCAGTCGGCGACGTTCACGGTGGTGGCCGACGGCACCGATGCCTGCCCCGCGTCCGACACCCGCGACACGGTGGTCATCGACGGCGCCGACACCGGAGTCGCCAACGTCGACACCGGCGACGGCTGCACCATCAACGATCTGATCGACGAGCACGCCGACTACCCCGGCCACGCCGACTTCGTCCGGCACGTCGAGGCGGTCACCGCCGCGCTGGTGACCGCCGGAACGCTCAACAAGCGCCAGCAGGGCGCCATCGTCCGGGCCGCGGCCCGATCGGACGTCGGCGCATGAGCACCCGAATCCCATCGAGAGGGAGTACCACGATGCCCGGACGTACCGTCGCCAAGCTGGCCACCGTGAGCGCCGTCATCGCCGCCTCGGTGCTGGCCGTGGCGCCCACCGCCCACGCCGACCTGGTCACCCACTGCATCGGCACGGGCGGTGCGGTGACCGTGCCCAACGACCTGCTCGTCCCGGCCGGCGAGTCCTGCGCGCTGACCGGCACCACCATCACCGGGAACGTCACGGTCGCTGCCGGCGCCAACCTGGTGGTGACCGGCGGCCGGGTCAGCGGCGAGGTACGCGTCGCCGCCGACGGCTACCTCGACGCCACCGACACGACAGTCGACGGCCAGGTGGTGGTGGCCGCCGGTGGCTACGGCCTCTTCCTGAAGAACGCGCAGACCGGTGCGCTGACCGTCCGGCCGAAGGGCTCGGCGACCATCGACAGTTTCCTGTTCGCCGAGGCGTCGACGATCGGCGGCAACGTCACCGTCGGCGCCGGCGAGGTACGCCTCGACGACGGCACGCAGGTGACGCGCAACCTCAGCAGCACCGGCACCTACTACACCGACGTGCACGACTCGTTCGTCGACGGCACCCTGTCGGTGCTCAACAGCGCCACCGGCAGCGTCGTGTGCGGCAGTGCCGTCCGGGGCAGGGCCACCTTCGCCGGCAACCTCGGCGGCGTCCAGCTCGGGCCGAACGGCGCCCTCGACAGTTGCGCCTCGGGCGGCTACTGGGGCACGGACGTCAGCGTCACCAGCACCACCGGTGGCGTCACCGTCGACGACAACATCATCAACGGTCAGTTGACCGTGACGGGTAACAACCCGGCCGCGCAGGTGGCCGCGAACAACCGCATCCGGGGCGGTGTGACGGGCGACCAGGCCGCGCCGAGCGCCAACCGGGCGGCCCGGATGGCCGCGGCCGACCGGGAGGACGCGGGCGACCAGCGGGCCGAGGTTCGTCGTACCTCGGCGGTGCGGGAGGCCGCCGAGGCGGGCGCCGCGAAGCTCTGACGGTCAGGTCACGGCGGCGGCCGGTCACCCCCGGATCCGGGGAGACCGGCCGTTGTCGTGGCGGCCCCGGCAGGGGCTACGCGCGCCCGGCGTCGAGGGTGAGGTTGACGCCGTTGGCAGCCGCGTTCTCCAGCAGGAAGACGCATCCGTCGACGATCTGCCGCATGGTGGGCAGCTCCCCGGTCAGGGAGATCCTGCGCAGCGGGTCGAGGACGGCCTGCTTGTCCACCCACGCGGGACTGTCGGTGACCGCGCCCGGGTGGATCGAGTTGACCCGTGCCGGGGCGAGTTCCACGCTCAGGGTGCGCACCAGGCCCACCACCCCGGCATTGACACTGGACAGCACGGTGGAGCCGGGGTACGGGTGATCCTTCGCCATCCCACCGAACAGCAGCACGGCGGCACCCGGTGCGAGGCGGTCGCGGAGGGCGGCCGCCACCGCCGCATAGCCGACGATCTTGGTGGTCGCGAGTGCCACCGCCTCCGCCACCGAGAAGGACGCTACGGTGTTCCGGTCCCGGATCATGCCGGCGACGGCGACCCGGTCCACTCGCTCCACACTCCTGAGCGCCTCCGCGACCGACTCCGGGTGGGACAGGTCGAGCGCCAGTCCGGACACCGGGCCCCCGGTCTCGGTGGCGAGTCGCTTCGCCTCGACACCGGCCCGTTCCGCCGCCCGTCCGGTAATAATCACCTCATTGCCCCGCCTGGCGTACTCGGCGGCCAATTCGCGGCCAATGCCCTGTGTGGCGCCCACCACAACGATTCTCACAACCTGCTCACTCTCTCTGGTGTGCGGGAAATCACCGTACCGGTAAGGAATTCGGCCAGCGAAGGTGCGCCGCCGCCCCAATTCACTCACATGTCCCGGCACCCGCGATGGTGCGGATGCCGGGACCAGTCGCCGGTAAGTCGAAATCCAGCGGCCGTACACCGGCCCTTCCTAGTCTTTCCAAGGTGGGTCGACTGCCACCAGAGCGGGACTGCCGCGTCATGGCGTCGCCACCACGCCGTCACCGACAATTACGGAGTAGTTGAAACACGCTATGCCCGCGACCAGGAAAACCAGAGCCGCGCCACGTCGTCCCGATCAGGCGTGGTCCCACGGCCTTGAGCCGTCCGGCTTCGACGATTTCGCAGCCGGGGAGTACGGGAAGTTGTTCGGATCTTTCGCGGTCGACGACGACGGAACGATCGCGGTGCGGGAACTTGTCGACCGGCTGCGAGCCGCAGGCATCTCCGAGACGGACCCGCGCCTGGTCGAGGTGCGGTCCGTCACCAGCGGCGTCGGTCCGACACGCATCGACATGTCTCGCTTCATTGCGTGGTGCAGGGCGAGTGGCGGTGTCATCGAAAGGTCACTTCGCGGGGACCTCGTGATTCCGGACTTCGCCGCATTGCAGGCGGAGATCTTCTCGATCTACGAGGGCCTCAGGGGTGTCGACGGGGGGCAGGTCGCCGATTACATCCCGCAGCTCGGCCGCGTCGATCCGGAGAATTTCGGGATCGCGCTGTGCACCACCGACGGGCAGCGCTTCGCGGTGGGGGATGCGGAGACCCCGTTCTGCGTCCAGTCGGTCTGCAAGCCGATCAACTATTGTCTCGCGCTGGAGCAGCACGGTGCCGAACAGGTTCACCGGCATGTGGGACGGGAGCCCAGCGGTCGCGGGTTCAACGAGCTGACATTGAACAACGAGGGCCTTCCGCACAACCCGATGATCAATTCTGGCGCGATCATGTGCTGCTCGCTGCTGCGCCCGAGTTGGGAGATGGCCGACCGTTTCGACCACGTCGCCGAGACATGGCGCAGATTGGCCGGCGGTGGGACGGTCGGCTTCAACAATGCCATCTATCTCTCGGAACGGCGTACGGCGGATCGGAACTTCGCTCTCGGGTACTTCATGCGCGAACACCGGGCCTTTCCGGACGGCACCGACCTCACCGAGACGCTGGAGTTCTACTTCCAGTGCTGTTCCATCGAGGTCGACGCGCGGTCGCTGTCGGTCGTTGCCGCGTCGCTCGCCAACGGTGGTGTCAACCCCCTGACCCGGGAGCGGATCTTCTCCGCCGACACCGCGCGCAAGTGCCTGTCGCTGATGTCGTCGTGCGGGATGTACGACTACTCGGGGGAGTTCGCCTTCACGATCGGTCTGCCGGCCAAGAGCGGTGTCTCCGGCGGACTGATGATCGTGGTTCCCGGCGTGATGGGCGTCTGCGTCTGGTCGCCCCGCCTCGACGCGCTCGGCAACTCCGTCCGGGGAGTCGCGTTCTGCAAGGAACTCATCAACCGGTTCAACTTCCACGTCTATGACTCGTTGGCCGCCGGCGAGGACTCCGGCAAACGCGACCCGCGTCGCGGCAGGAACGAGGACGAGGTGGCGTCGACCACGCGGTTGCTGTGGGCCGCCAGTCACGGCGATCTGGAGTACGTCCGGCTCGCGCTGGCCGCGGGGAAGGATCCGAACTCCGCTGACTACGACCGGCGGACCGCGCTGCACCTGGCTGCCTCCGACGGAAACCTCGACGTGGTCCAGTACCTCCTGGACCGCGGAGCCGATCCAACGCTGCGGGACCGCTGGGGAGGCACTGCGCTCTCCGACGCCGAACGCGGAGCACACGACAACGTTGTCGCGCTGCTCGGGTCGACGCTGGGCGAGAGCCAGGCGTCAGCGACCCCCGTGCGAACCGACGCGCCGCTCGCGGCGGTCTGAACCGTCGGTTCCACCGATCACGATTTCGTGGGCCATCCGGCCCGTTCACAGGAGAAGAGACCCATGGCGTACAAGGCTGAATACATCTGGATCGACGGCACCGCGCCGACCGCGAAGCTCCGGTCGAAGACGAAGATCATCGAGGACGGCGTCGCACCGGGCACGTGGGGCTTCGACGGCTCCAGCACCAACCAGGCCGAGGGCAGCAGCTCCGACCGCGTCCTCGAGCCGGTCGCCACCTACGCCGACCCCATCCGCGGTGGGGCGCATCTGCTGGTGCTCTGCGAGGTGTTCAACACCGACGGCACCCCGCACGAGTCCAACACGCGGGCGCTGCTGCGCCCGGTGGCGGAGCAGTTCGCCGCCCAGGAGTCGCTGTTCGGCATCGAGCAGGAGTACACGTTCTTCAAGGGCTCCCGCCCGCTCGGCTTCCCGGACGGCGGCTACCCGGCTCCGCAGGGTGGCTACTACTGCGGCGTCGGCGCGGACGAGATCTACGGCCGCGCGGTGGTCGAGAAGCACCTGGACAACTGCCTCGCCGCGGGCCTGTCCCTCTCCGGCATCAACGCCGAGGTCATGCCCGGCCAGTGGGAGTTCCAGGTCGGTCCGCTGTCCCCGCTGGAGGTCTCCGACCAGCTGTGGATCGCCCGCTGGCTCCTGCACCGCACGGCCGAGGACTTCGGTATCTCCGCGACCCTGGAGCCGAAGCCCGCGCGGGGTGACTGGAACGGCGCCGGCGCCCACACCAACTTCTCGACGCGCGCCATGCGCGAGAACTACCCGGCGATCATCGAGGCCTGCGAGGCCCTCGGTCGGGGCGACAAGCCCGCGGAGCACATCCGCAACTACGGCGCCGGCGTCGAGGCCCGCCTGACCGGCGCACACGAGACGGCGCCCTGGAACGAGTACAGCTACGGCGTCTCCGACCGCGGTGCTTCCGTCCGCATCCCGTGGCAGGTGGAGATCGACAAGAAGGGCTACATCGAGGACCGTCGGCCCAACGCCAACGTCGACCCGTACACCGTCACCCGCCTCATCGTCGACACCTGCTGCAGCGCGCTGGAGGCCGCCGACCTCGTGTGAGGCACGCGGACCACGGTCCGCGGACGACATTCACCACGCCGCACTGCTGCGGCAGCTACCACGACATGGAGTGCATCTCGATGCCAGACGGCTTCGACGCGGGGGATACCGCATTCGTTCTGATCAGCGCCGCGTTGGTCATGCTGATGACCCCGGGCCTGGCGTTCTTCTACGGCGGCATGGTTCGCGTGAAGAGCGTTCTCAACATGCTGCTGATGAGCTTCATCAGCCTGGGCATCGTCAGCGTGCTCTGGGTGACCTACGGATACTCGCTCGCCTTCGGCGATGACGTCGGTGGACGCGGACTCATCGGTGACCTGGGTAACGTGGGCATGAGCGGGATCTCGGACACCACGTTGACGGGCAGCATTCCGGTGCTCGCCTTCGCGGTCTTCCAGATGATGTTCGCCGTCATCACGCCCGCGCTGATCAGCGGGGCGATCGCCGACCGTGCCAAGTTCGGCGCGTGGATGCTGTTCGTCGCGCTCTGGGTGACCGTGGTGTATTTCCCGGTGGCCCACTGGGTGTGGCAGGCCGACGGTTGGATCTTCAAGCTCGGCGTGAAGGACTTCGCCGGAGGCACGGCGGTCCACATCAACGCCGGTATGGCCGCCCTCGGCGCGCTCCTCGTCCTCGGCAACCGGGTCGGCTTCAGGCGTGAGTCGATGCGGGCGCACAGCCTGCCGCTCGTGATGCTCGGCTCGGGCCTGCTGTGGTTCGGGTGGTTCGGGTTCAACGCCGGTTCGGCTCTCGCCGCCAACGGCACCGCCAGCGTCGCCTTCATGAACACCCAGGTGGCGGCCGGTGCCGGCATGATCGGATGGCTTCTCTGGGAGCGCGTACGCAAGGGTGGTTTCACCTCCCTGGGCGCCGCGTCGGGCGCGGTCGCCGGCCTGGTGGCCATCACCCCCGCCTGTGCGGTCGTGAACACCTGGGGTGCGATCGCCATCGGTGTCATCGCCGGTGTCGTCTGCGCCTTGGCCGTCGGCCTCAAGGACCGCTTCGGCTACGACGACACGCTGGACGTCGTGGCGGTTCACGCGGTCGGTGGTTTCGTCGGCACGCTGCTCATCGGAGTGTTCGACACGACCGACGGCCTCGTCGCCGGTGCCGGTGCCGGGCAACTGGGGAAGCAGGCGGTCGGCGCCCTCGCC
Organism: Micromonospora sp. NPDC005174; assembly: GCF_040608495.1. Lineage (NCBI taxonomy): Bacteria > Bacillati > Actinomycetota > Actinomycetes > Micromonosporales > Micromonosporaceae > Micromonospora > Micromonospora sp. NPDC005174. The sequence goes on from NZ_JBEXIJ010000014.1 coordinate 99,431, forward strand.
GTCGCCGCGTATTCGGTGGCGCTGACCTGGCTGCTCGTCAAGATCATTGATATGACGATCGGCTTCCGGGTGCCGCGATCGGACGAGGTCACCGGCATCGACCAGGTTCTGCACGCGGAGAGCGCCTACGACTTCGACGCGAGCAGGGGGCAGGCCGCCCCTGCCGACTCGACAGGCGACTGGGCGCAGGGCAGGACCGCCCAGCACCCGACAGCGGGCGTCGTCAACGGCCCGTACACCCGCTGACCGACTGCGACGAACGTCGCAGTGGTCCGGACCGGGAGGGGTACGCCAACCCTCCCGGTCCGCAGGCGTACGGGTGCGTGCGTCGGCAGGAGCCGCCCCGCGCCGGCAGCCCCTGAACCACGCTGGAATCTGACGCTGACGTGAGAGGTAGTATCGTCGGCGTCGCCAGGTGAGGGGAGGGGTCGTGCGGATCGGAGAGCTCGCCGCCAGCACGGGTGTGTCGGTGCGTGCCCTGCGCTACTACGAGGAACAGTCGCTGCTGATCCCCGGGCGCAGCGGCGGCGGCCAGCGCCACTACGACCAGGACGCGGTCGACCGCGTCCAGCTCATCCAGACGCTGTACGCCGCGGGCCTGTCCAGCAGGACGATCCTGGATCTGCTGCCCTGTGTCGACGCGAAGGTCAACACTCCGCAGTCCCGTGCCCTGCTGAACGCCGAACGTGACCGCATCACCCGGCAGATCGGCCAACTCGCCCAGGTCAGGGACCGGCTCGACGCGGTGATCAGCGCCAGCGAGGCCCCGGGCAACGGCTGCGTCTACACGGACGCCGCACCGCGGTAGTCGCCCGTGGGGCGGTGCTGTCGCACGGTCGTGGGCGGGGCGCCGAGGGTGAGGTCGGGGATGCCGTAGAGCTGGTCCAGGACCTGCATCGCGGCGCCGGCGGCGATCACGTCCGCGCCCAGGCTGGACAGGGTCACCGTCGGGGCCAGCCAGTCCGTGCGCTGCACGTCCGTGCGGACGGCCTGCTCGACCGCCGCGCGGTAGACCTCCGCGTGGCGTAGCAGATCCGCACCGGCCAGCACCACGTGGGCGAGGTCGAGGGTCTGGAGCAGGTTGACGACGCCGATCGCCAGGACGCGGGCCGCACGAGCGATGTCCCCCGCCTCGGTGGCGCGCAGGTGGACGACCTCCAGGCAGCCGTGCCGTCCGCAGACGCAGCCCGGCCCGTCCAGGGCGACGACCGTGTGCCCGAACTCACCGGCGTTGGTGTGCGCGCCCCGGTGGGCGGCGCCGCCCAGCCAGAAGCCACCGCCGATGCCGGATTCGACCATGACGAGCGCCGCGTCACCGAACGCCGCACCCTGCCGCCACGCCTCGGCCGTGATCCCGGCGGTCACGTCCTTGTCCAGGTGCACCGGCAGCCCCAGCCGCGCCTCGGCCAACGCGCGCAGCGGTACGTCGTGCCAGTGCCGCAGGCCGTGTGCGTCGCGGACCAGCCCGTTCGCGTGGTCGAGTGGCCCGATCATGCCGAGACCCACCCCGGTCAGGCGGCTCCGCGGCGCGGTGTCGGCGGTGATCGCGTCGATGCCGGCGCTCAGGGCGTCGAGGAGCTGCTCCGGGGTGAAGTCCTCCGGCAGCGGGCTGACCGTCGAGTGGCGCACGACGCCGGCCAGGTCGCCCAGGACCAGTCGCAGCGTGCGCCGGGCGACGTGCGCGCCGATCGCGTACCGGCTGTCGGGGACCAACTCGTAGACGACCGCGGGTTTGCCGATGCCGGGGCGTCGGACGCCGGCGGGGCGGATCAGCCCGTCGGCGGTCAGGCGGGCGATGACCTTGGAGACCGCCTGCGGCGTCAGGCCGGTGGCGGCGACGACAGTCGACCGCTCGAACGTCCGCGTGGTGCGCCCCACGGCCATGACGAGCGCCTGGTTGTATCCGCGCAGGAACGTCACGTCGGCTGTGGTGCGCGTCATCTCGCCAGCCTATTACGCAACGCTGTTGCTAAATTCGCTCGGTGAACGGACTGAGCAGAGGTCAGCGCCTCGCGGCGCTGGCGGCCCTGGCACTGGGCGGCGTGGCGGTCGGCCTGACGGAGTTCGTGGCGATGGGCCTGCTGCCCGAGATGGCACGCGACCTGCTCGCCCAGGACTACGCCCGATCCTCGTCGGACGCCGTCGCCACGGCAGGCTGGATGATCACGGCGTACGCGCTGGGCGTCGTCGTGGGCGCTCCACTGATCGCCGCGCTCAGCGCGCGCCTGCCCCGCCGCAGGCTCGTGCTCGGACTGCTCGTCCTCTTCGCCGCCGGCACGATCGCCTCCGCGACCGCCCCGAACTTCGAGCTGGTGCTCGTCGCGCGGTTCGTCGCCGCGCTGCCGCACGGCGCGTACTTCGGCGCTGCCGGCCTGCTCGCGGCGACCCTGATGGGCCCCGGCAACGAGGCGCGGGGCTTCGCCACCGTGCTCGGTGGCCTGACCGTGAGCAACGTGGTGGGCGTACCACTGATCACCCGGCTCGGGCAGGCAGCCGGCTGGCGGACGGCGTACCTGGTCATCGCCGGGGTCTTCCTGCTCACGCTGCTGGCGGTCCTGGCGGTCGTCCCGGAGGTGGCCGCGGCGGCGGACGGCTCGCCGGCCGCCGAACTGCGCGCGCTGCGGACCTCGCAGGTCTGGCTGGTCGCGGCCACCGGCGCGATCGGCTTCGCCGGGTTCTTCGCGGTCGACTCCTACATCGCGCCGGTCACCACCGACGTCGCCGGCCTCTCCGCCGCGACAGTGCCCTGGGTGCTGGTCGCGGTCGGCCTCGGCATGACCGTCGGCAACGCCCTGGGCGGCTGGCTCGCCGACCGGGACCTGCGTCGCAGCCAGCTGATCGGCTTCGTCGCGATGATCGCCAGCATCGGCGCGTTCAGTCTCGTCGCGTCGCATCCGGTGGGTCTGTTCGTGGGCGCGTTCCTGGTCGGCGCGACGAGTCTCTACCTCGGTCCGGTCCTGCAGGCACGCCTCATCACGGTCGCTCCCGGCGCCCAGTTGATGGGTGCCGCCCTCAACCAGTCCGCCATGAACATCGCGAACAGCCTGGGCGCGGCCCTGGGCAGCGTGGCCATCGCCGCCGGGCTCGGTTACCTCGCGCCGGCCCGGGTGGGACTGGTCCTGGCGGTCGTCGGGCTGGGCGTGGGAATCGTCAGCTACGCGGGGCGTCGCCGGGACCGGGAACCGGCCGCCGTGGCGGGCTGACTCCTGGCGGTCCGGCTCAGCTGACCGACGAGGCGAGGAGGTCGCCGACGGCCGCCCGGACCGGATCGGGGTTCGCCCAGGACCAGTTGGGGTGGGCCCGGTTGGTGAGCAGGGCCAGGACCAGCTTGTGGCCCGGGTCGACCAGCAGCGAGGGGCCGGCGAAGCCGGTGTGGCCGAAGGTGCTCACCGACGCGAGCCGGCCCATGAACCACGGCTGGTCGAGGACGACGCCGAGACCGTGGGCGGCCGTGCGCTGCGGGCGCTCGGGGTCGACGGCCGGCTTGCCCGCGTTGTGGTTGGTCAGCATCCGGCGCACCGTACCGGCGGCGAGGACCCGCCGGCCCTGGTAGGTGCCACCGTCGAGGAGCATCTGGCCGACGGCCGCGAGATCGCTGGCACTGGCGAACACACCCGCGTGACCGGCGACGCCCCCGAGGTTGTTGGCGACGTCGTCGTGCACGGTGCCGCGGAGCAGGCCGCGGGACGAGCGGGCGTCGGTGGCGACCATCCGGGCCGACCTGTCGGTGGCCGACAGCCAGGTCGTGGGGTTGAAGCCGGTGTCGCGCAGGCCGAGGGGACCGGTGAGATTCGCCTTGAGCGCCTGGTCGAGGCGGCTGCCGGTGACCTTCTCGACGATCTTGCCGGCGGTCATGACGCCGACGCTGGAGTAGCGGAACGTGTCGCCGGGCACCGCGCCCGAGACCAGCGGGGTGGCGAGGACCGCCTTCCAGCGGGCGGCGTTGTCGGACAGGCCGGTGACCTTGGCGCCGACGGGGAGGCCGCTGGTGTGGGTGAGCAGCATCTCGACGGTGATGCGGTCCTTGCCCGTGCCGGTGAACGCCGGCAGGTAGTCGCGCACCGGGGCGTCCAGGTCGACGCGGCCCTTGTCGACCTGCTGGAGCAGCAGGATGGCGGTGTAGACCTTGGTGACCGAGGCGAGATCGAAGATCGAGTCCGGGCGCATCGCGACCCGGCTCTTCGCCGTGAGCAGTTTCGGGCCGGCCGCGTAGCGCAGGGCCTCCCCGACGGCGGTGTGCACTGTCACCTTCCCGTTGACCAGCACGACGGCGACCGCACCGGGAAAATCGTGGTGCGTGACGGTCTGCGGTGAGGCGGGCAGGTGCCGCCTCAGCAGCGCGGTCACGTCCGCGGCGTACCGGGCCTGGTTGCCCGCCGCGCCCGCGCCGGCCGTGGGGGAGGTGCTCGGCGTACCCGACGAGGAGGCCGCCGGTTTCCCGGCGGCGCCGAACCCCACCCTGTTCCCCGCCGCGTCGGTGGCGGTCACCGTGCCGCCCGGGTCGGCCCCGCCCGGCGACTCACCGCCGCCGTCGCCGCAGCCGGTGAGGGCGGAGGCCGCAGCGGCCAAGCCAACCCCGAGCAGGGTACGACGAGCGACAGGCATGCCGGTGATGCTGACAGACCCGAACTGGTACGCCAACCCCGATCACCCGTACGCCGGTGGCGTCCAGCGTTCTGGCCGGTTTCCGACAACCGAGCGGGCCGTACGGGCGACCGTGACCGCCTGTGCAACGATCGTCGGGCATCCAGTCGACTGGCCGGCGCCGCCGGTCTGTCCGTGCGGCAGACCCGGGGGAGGGTGCCCCGCCTCGTACTCCTTTGGAGAGCACCATGTCCCTCTCCCCCGTTCGGGCCTTCGCCGCACTGAACGCCGTGCGGCTCCCCGAGCAGCCGAACCCGATCCTGGGCAAGGCGGTGGTGGTCGGCGGCAGCGTCGCCGGCCTGCTCGCCGCCCGGGTCCTGTCCGATCACGCCGAGAGCGTGGTCCTCATCGACCGCGACGACCCGCAGGTCAGCGGCGCGCGGCCCGGCGTGCCCCAGGGCACCCAACTGCACGCGCTGCTGCCCGGCGGTCTCCTGCAGTTGGAGCAGTTGTTTCCCGGGTTCCGCCAGCACGCGTTGGCTCACGGCGCGGTCGAGGCGCCACCCGCCACCCGACGCAGCTACCTCGACGGTCGCCGCAAGGTGGTCGTACCCGACGACGACAACAGCCTGGCGGGCAGCCGGCCGCTGCTGGAGGGGCTGATCCGTCAGCAGGTGCTCCGACTGCCAAACGTCAAGACGGTCACGGCCCGCGCCACCGGGCTCGCCGTCGACGGCGACGCGGTCACCGGCGTGCGCTGTGAGGTCAACGGAGTAGCCGGCGTCGAGGGCGGCGACCTGGTGGTCGACGCCATGGGCCGGTCCAGCCGGCTCTCGGACTGGCTGGAGCAGACCGGCTGGGAGCGCCCCGCCACCCGCCGGATGCCCGTGCACCTCAACTACGCGACCGCGCTGTTCCGGCGCCCGGAGCAGAGCCCGCAGACCCGTGTCGTCATGGCCCTGCACACCCCGGGCACGATGACGGACGTCGCCGGCGCCGCCTTCTTCGCCATCGAGGACGACCGGTGGATGGCCATGATGGCCGGCTACGGCGACGACCGGCCCGGACGTACCGCGCAGGACTTCGTCCGGCGGCTGCGCGAGCAGTTCCCACCCGAGTTCGGCGAGCTCGCCGATCAGGAGATGCTCGGCGACGTGCAGACCTACCACCACGCCGACAGCCGGCGACGGGACTTCCACGCGCTGGCGCGCTTCCCGGCGCGGCTCGTCAGCGTCGGCGACGCCGTGGCGTCGTTCAATCCGGTCTACGGGCAGGGCATGACGGCGGCGGCCCTGCACGCGGCCTGCCTGTCGGCGTACCTGCGCTCCGGGCCCGACCTGAGCGTCCCCGCCCGGCACTTCCTCGACCTGCAGAAGGTCGTGGTCGACGCCGCCTGGTCGACGTCCACCTCCGCCGACCTGGCGCTGCCGCACGTCGACGGGCCCTACCCGCGCGGCTACCGGGTCACCAGCTGGGCGAGCCGGCAGATCCTCACGGCGACCGTCACGGACGTGGCGATCGCGCGCCGGTTCAACGAGGTCGTCTCCATGCGCGCGCACCCGCTGTCGCTGGCCACCCCCGGCGTGATCCTCGGCGCCGTGCGCGCCAACCGACGCGCGGGCTGACCGATGCGCCCCGCCGCCCGCCAGGAGCCTGGTGGGCGGCGGGTTCGCCGACTACTGCGCGGCTTTGCGCAGGACGTCGACGACGAAGCGGTGATCCTCCACCTGCGGAAGCCCCGACACGCCCATCCAACCCACCACGCCGGTGCCGCGTACGCGCAGCGGCAGCGCGCCTCCGGCGGCCGCATACCGGGCGGCCGGCAGGCCGTAGCGCTCGGTCAGCGTCACGTTCCTGTCCCGGCAGAGTCGGGCCATGTAGAGCGAGGAGTGCTCGAACCGCATCACCACCCGCCCCTTGCGGCGCAGCCAGGCGTCGTTGTCCTGCGTCGAGCCGGGCAGGCCACAGTGGAACAACTGACGCCCCGCCCGCCACACGCCCACCGCGACCGGCAGTCCCCGCTCGCTCGCGGCGGCCACGGCGCGCATCCCCAGCTCGTACGCGTCGGTCTCGGACAGGCCGGTACGCTCCAGCTCCTCCTCCTCGCGCAGCAGCTCGTCCAGCGTCGGCCAGGACTCGTTGTCAGTTGGCATGGGTGTCTCCTCGTCGTCTCACCAGGCGCATGGCGCGTAGTCCTTCAGGAAGCAGCCGTACAGGTCCTCGCCCTGCTCGCCGCGCACGATCGGGTCGTACACCCGCGCCGCGCCGTCGACCAGGTCCAACGGTGCGTGGAACCCCTCGTCGGCCATTCGCATCTTCGTCGGGTGCGGCCGCTCGTCGGTGATCCAACCCGTGTCGACGCTGGTCATCAGGATGCCGTCGGTCAGCATCTCCTGGGCGCTGGTGCGGGTCAGCATGTTCAACGCGGCCTTGGCCATGTTGGTGTGCGGGTGCCCCGGACCCTTGTAGCCGCGACCGAACTGACCCTCCATCGCGGAGACGTTCACCACGTACTTGCGGCGGGCCGACGCGGCGGCCATCGCCGAACGTAGCCGGCTGACCAGCACGAACGGTGCGGTGACGTTGCACAACTGCACTTCCAGCAGCTCGACCGGGTCGACCTCCTGCACCCGCTGCACCCAGCTGTTGACCGGGTCGAGGTCCGGCACGAGCCCACCGGCGTCGATGGCGGTGGACGCCGCGATCCGCTCCGGTGAGGCGGAACGACTGGTCAACGCCAGTGCGGTGAGCGCGTGCGGGGTGAGGGCGGACGACCCGGCCGTGAGGCTGCCGCCTGGACCGCTCGGCTTGGTGAACGTGATCAGCTCCGGCAGGGGACCGTCCGGCAGGGCTGCGGCCTCGGCGGCGGCGAGCTGGGCGTACGCCCCGGGCGACCGGCGGACCGTCTGCGCCGCGTTGTTGATCAGGATGTCGAGAGGGCCCTGGCTGCTGACCGAGTCGGCGAGGGCGATCACCTGTGCCGGGTCCCGCAGGTCGATACCGACGACCCGCAGGCGGTGCAGCCAGTCCGCGCTGTCGGGCATCGCGGCGAACCGGCGGACCGCGTCGTGCGGGAACCGGGTCGTCACCGTCGTGTGCGCGCCGTCGCGCAGCAGCCGCAGCGCGATGTACATGCCGATCTTCGCGCGCCCGCCGGTGAGCAGGGCGCGCCGGCCGCTCAGGTCGGTACGGGCGTCCCGGCGCTCCCGGTTCAGCGCGGCGCAGGACGGGCAGAGCTGGTGGTAGAAGGCGTCCACCTCGCGGTAGCGCTGCTTGCAGATGTAGCAGCCGCGCGGGTTGTGCAGGAGCCCCGCCGTCGTGCCGGTGGTGGGGGAGGCGAGGGGGATGCCCTGCGTCTCGTCGTCGATCCGGCCCGGAGCGCCGGTGGCCGTGGCCTCCGTCACCGCCCGGTCGGCCGCCAGGATGGCGTCGCGCCGCTCCTCACGACGCCGCTGCTTGATCACCTTGTAGAGCCGTGCGGTGGCCCGCTGCACCCGCACCACGTCGGGGTGGTCGGGAGGAAGGGCCTCCAACGCCTCGAAGACGCTCAGGCAGGTCTCCAGCCGGTTCCGGTCGATGCCGCCCTGAGCGTTGTCGGGAATGTTGTCCACCGTCATGCGTCGTTGTCTCGTCCCGTTTCCTGTGCCGGATTTCGCCGGCCCACCCCAAGTCCGACCCGAAACTGTACGCACCGCGGCGTCCCGGCCGCACCCCGCGCCGTCGGGCACCCTGCACGGCTCTGTGGTGCGCGTGAGGGATGCTGGTCCCGTGCAGATCACCATCCTCGGTCCCCTCGCCGTCGACGGCCGGCCGGTCCGGGGCGAGCGGTTGGCCGCGGTGCTCCGCGCGCTCGTGGACGCGCGTGGCCGGGCGGTCTCCACCAGCCTGCTCGTGGACGCGGTCTGGGCTGGTGCCCCGCCGGACGACGCGACCGGCGCCGTGCAGGCGCTCGTGTCCCGCGTACGCCGGCTCGGGCTGCCCGTGGTGGCCGTACCGGGGGGATACCGCCTGCCCCCCGAGCAGGTTACCGTCGACGCCGTCGAGGCACGGGCGCTCGTCGACCATGGTCGGGCCGCCCTGCGGACCGGCGACGCACGCGCGGCCCGCGACTCGGCCGACCGGGCCCGCGCCCTGTTCCCCGAGGTGCCGGAGATCGTCAGTGCGGACGACACGCGCCTGTTCGCCGACGTCGCCGCGCTGCGCGCCGAGGCGGCGCTCGTCGGCGCGGGGCCGTACGACGAGGCCGACCTGCGCCGGCTGGCCGCGCGGACGCCCCCGGACGAGCCGTCGGCCGCCCTGCTCGTGCGGGTGCTCGCCGTCCAGGGGCGGGAGGCGGAGGCGCTGGAGGTGGTCGAGCGTCTCCGCGACGAGCTGGCCGACCGCTACGGGACCGACCCGTCCCCGGTGATCACACAGGTCCACCTGGCCCTCCTGCGCGGCGAACTCACCGCGCCGGCCGTCGTCGCACCACCCCGTCCGCCGGCGCGCGTCGTCCTGCCCGCCGCGTGGCGCCGGCCGATGACCGCCCTGCTGGGCCGCGAGCGGGACGTCGAGGCCCTGGACGCGGCGCTCGACGAGTCGGCGCTCGTGACGATCGTGGCGACCGGCGGCGCGGGCAAGACCCGCCTCGCCGCCGAGGTAACCCGGCGCGCGGCGGCGGCCGGGCAGGGGGTACGGGTGGTCGAGCTGGCCGGTCTGCGCTCGCCCGACGAGGTGCTGCCCACCGTGCTCGCGGCGCTCGGCGGCGCGGACACCTCGTCCACCGGCGGCAACCTGGGCCTCGAACGCCGGGTGCTCAGTCCCGAGGAGCGGATGCGTGCCGTGGCGCCGGACCTCGACGGCCTGATCGTGGTGGACAACTGCGAGCACGTCCTCGACGCGGTGGCCACCGTCGTCGCCGACCTGCTCGCGGTGACGTCACCGGAGGTCGCGGTGCTCGCCACCAGCCGTGCCCCGCTGGGCCTGGCCGGTGAGCGGGTCCACCGACTGACCGCCCTGCCGGACTCCGACGCGCTCGGGCTGGTCGAGTCCCGGGCGCGGGCCGGTGGCGCGGTCCCGACCTGGGCCACCGCCCGGGTTCTCGCGCTCTGCAACCGGCTCGACAACCTGCCGCTGGCCCTCGAACTGGCCGCCGCGCGGCTGCGGCACATGCCGATCGACGACGTGCTCGCCGGGCTGACCGACCGGTTCGCCCTGCTCGACGACGCGCTGCGGGGTCTGCCGGAACGCCACGCGAGCCTGTGGGCGATGGTCGACTGGAGCCGGGAACTGCTCGCGCCCGACGACCGTGCGCTGCTGGAGCGGGTCGCCGTCATCCCCGCGCCGTTCACCGCCGACCTCGCCGCCGCGGTCGCGCGGACCCCCGACGTACGACGAGGTCTGGCGAGGCTCGTCGAACAGTCCCTGCTGACCCTGGTCGAGGGGGACGGGCCGCCCCGCTACCGGATGCTGGAGACCGTCCGCGAGTACGGCGAGGCCCGGCTCGGTGCGTCCGGCGACCGGGACGCGGCGATGGCCGGCCTGGCGGGGTGGTGCCGGGACGAGGCCGTCGCGCTCGGCGACCGTTTCGTCGGCCCCGACCAGGTGGAGGCGCTCGACCGTTGCGCCGCCGAGCAGGACAACCTGGTCGCCGGCCTGCGGTGGGCGCTGGGTCAGGACGACGAGCCGGCAGCCGTCGACGTCGCCACCGCGCTGCTGCACCTCTGGACGGTGCGCGGCCTGCACCTGGAAGTCCTCGCCTGGGCACGCTGGATGCTGCACGTCGACGAGCCGCACCGGCGTCGACGCTCGGCGATCCTGCGGGGCCGGGCCAGCGGCCGGCCCCTGCCGCACGGGGACCGACTCGCCTGGACGTGCCTGTTGACCAGCGCGAACGGCGGCATCAGCGCCGACCTGCGGATTGCCGTGCTCGCGCGACGCGCCCTGCGCACGCTGCTCGCGGAGCGGCCCGCCGAGGTGTCGCCGCGGCTGACCGCGTTCGCGGTGGCGTTGCCCGGCTTCGACGAGGCCGACCCGGAGAAGAGCCTGAAGGCCGCGACCGAGTTGATCGCGAACCCGGACCCGTACGTCCAGGCGCTCGGCCTGATCGCGCGCGCGGCGGTACGGGAGAACAGCGGCCTGCCGGAGGCGTCGATCGAGGACGCCGAGCAGGCGTACCACCGCTTCGAGGTCGCGGGCGACCACTGGGGCATGGCGATGGCCGCGGGCGCCGTCGGGCAGTTCCTGCTCCCTGGCAGGGAGGGGCGGTCGGCCGAGTGGCTGGCGCGCAGCGTCCGGCACATGGAGATGATCGGCGCACAGCAGGACGCCCGGTCGATCCGGGTGCGGCTGGACGTGCAGCTCGCCCTGACCGGTGACGCGGACGCGGAACGGCGGCTGGGTGAGACGGCGACGCGGGGCCAGGCCGAGCAGATGGACGTCGCGCAGGCGCTTCTCGGCCTGGCGCACCTCGCCTGGCAGCGCGAGCGCTATGACGAGGCGCTGGCCCACGCCGACGAGGTGAACCGCACTCTCGCCGGCTGGACCGGCCCGCCACCGCAGCCGCGGGTGATGCTGCGGGCCTCGGTGGCGGTCCTGTACCTGCGGGTGGCCGAGGCGCGAGGGCTGTCGGGCGCCGACGCCGCCGCCCAGGCGGCCACGTTGTTGGCGCTCGCCCGCGACGACGCGCTCAACTCGAAGGACCTGCCGGTGATCGGGGCGTGGGCGTCGGGCGGCGCGGACCTCGCCGCGTACCGGGACGACATCGCCACCACCCGCGAGCTGTCCGCGCTCGCGAGGCGGCTCGGGACGCACATGGAGCTGTTCTTCCCGAGCGAACGCAGCGAACGACTCGACGCCGCCCTCGGGAACGAGGAGCAGCGTGAGTCGTTGCTGGCCGTCTGGCGTGCCCGGCCGGTGGCCGCGGCCGTCACCCGGGTCCGTGAGCTGATGGAGGACCTGCTCGCCTAGCCCGGGTCAGACCTTCTTGCGGTAGGCGCGCAGCGCCATCGGCATGAACACCGCCACGAAGCCGGCGCACCAGGCGAGGGTCCACCACACGTGCGCGTCGAGCGGGGTGCCGAGGAACAGGCCGCGTACCGATGCCACCAGATGGGTCATCGGGTTGACCTTCACGAAGGCCTGCATCCAGCCGGGCAGGGTGTCGGTGCCGACGAACACGTTCGATCCGAAGCTCAGCGGCATGATCAGGGCGAACATCAGTCCCTGCACGGCGCCGGGGGTGCGCACCTTCATCGCCACCCAGACCGGCAGCCAGCTCAGGCAGAGCGCGAACAGCACCGCGAGCACGCAGCCCGCGATGGCCCGGAACGGGTCGGTGTCGATCCGGAAACCCATCAGGTAGCCGATCGCGAGGGTCGAGACCGTGACGATCACGTACCGGACGACGTCGCCGAGGACCGCGCCGACCAGCGGTGCGGAGCGGGGGACCGGCAGTGACCGGAACCGGTCGAAGATGCCCTTGGCGATGTCGGTGTTGAGGTTGACGCCGATCGCGATGGCCCCGGTGGCGATCGTCTGCGCCAGGATTCCGGGTAGCAGGAACTGCAGGTAGTCGTGGGTGGAGCCGGCGACCGCGCCGCCGAAGATGTAGACGAAGATGACCAGGAACAGCACCGGTTGCAGCGTGACGTCGATAAGCGCCTCGGGCGTACGCCAGGTCTTGATGAGGCTGCGTTTGGCGAGTGCCAGCGAGTGCCGCACGAGCCGGAACGGTCGTGGGTTCACCGCCGCCGTCGACGGCGTGGAGTTCGGTGTGGGTGGTGCGCCGACCAGGGTGCTCATGCCGCTACCTCCGTGCGCGAAGTGGTGTCGTCCTCGGCTGCCGTACGCCCGGTGAGGGTGAAGAACACCTCGTCCAGGCTCGGCAGGTGCAGGGACAGTTCGGTGACCGCGATGCCGGCGGTGGCGAAACGAGCGACGCTCTCGGTCAGCGCCGTGTCGTCGGCGACCGGCACCGCGAGGACGCCCCTGCGGATCTCGTCGGCCTGCCCGCCCGAGCCGACCTCGGTCAGGATCGCCGCGGTCCGGGAGAGCTGCGCCGGGTCGGACGGCCGGACTTCGAGGGTCTGCCCGCCGACGATCCGCTTGAGCCCGTCGGGCGTGTCGTGCGCGATGACCCGGCCGTGGTCGATCACCGTGATCGCGTCGGCCAGCGCGTCGGCCTCCTCCAGGTACTGCGTGGTGAGCAGCACCGTCGAGCCGTTGGTCACCAGCGACCGGACCACGTCCCACATGTCCTCGCGCTTGGCCGGGTCCAGTCCGGTCGTCGGTTCGTCCAGGAAGATCACCTCCGGCGAGCCCACGAGGCTGGCGGCCAGGTCGAGCCGTCGGCGCATACCTCCGGAGTACGTCTTGGCGGGCCGGTTGGCGGCCTCGGTCAGGTCGAACCAGTCGAGCAGTTCGGTGGCCCGCCGCCGGGCGCCGGCGCGACCGAGGTCCAGCAGCGTGCCGAACAGCTCCAGGTTCTGCCGACCGGTCAGGTCCTCGTCGACCGACGCGTACTGACCGGTGAGGCCGATACGCTGCCGGACCCGCCCGGCGTCGCGGACGACGTCGAAGCCGGCGATGCGGGCGCTGCCGGCGTCCGGGGTCAGCAGGGTGGAGAGGATGCGGACGGCTGTGGTCTTGCCGGCGCCGTTGGGGCCGAGCACCCCGAGCACCGTTCCCCGGGGTACGGCGAGGTCCACGCCCTGCAGGGCCCTCGTCTTCCCGAACGTCTTGACGAGGCCCTCGGCCTCGATCACCAGATCGCTTGTCATGCCGACCAGCGTGCGCCGCGCGCCTGACACGCCTCCGACACGCCGCTGACAGCCGCGCCGACGCGGGCTGACACCACGGCGTCGCGAGGGCCGCCCCGGGCGCGGGGTCACGATATGCTGACGGCGGCAGAGCGCCTGCCCGCGCCCGATGTGGTGGCCCACGCCCGACCACATGCCAGGGGCCAAGAGTCGCCGACTCCGCGCGGTCGTGTCGATTCTCGGCGTGCCGGTCACGCCGCCCGCTCCGTGGAGCGCGTGGGGCTGCACCGGAGGCGTCATGTCCGATCACCCGTCCCGCCGTACCCCCGTTGCGGGCCGCGCCCGCAGGCGCGCCATCCGGGAGCAGGCGGCCCGCAGCGGCGTCGCCTACTCGATGGCCGCCCGGCACCTCGACTCGGCCGGTCTGACGCCCGGCGAAACTCTCGCCACGTACGGCCGGACGATCTATCCGACCGGCGTCGACCCGTACCGTCAGGCCCTCGTCGACCACCGCGAACGGCGCTCGTTCGGCGAACGGGTGGCAGACACGCGCCGCGCGGCGACCCTGCCGGAGGGCCGCGCCGCTCACCTCGTCGAGCGATTCCCACCCAGCCGTGGGCCGGCCGGCTCCGGCGTCGGTCGGCTCTATCACGGCGAGGGTCGGCAGGAGTTGCTCGCCATGCTGTACCTCGTGGTCGCGGCCGAGTCGCCGGGACTGCTGCCCGAGGTGGGGGACGTCGCCTGGATCGCGGAGCTGGGCGAGGACACGGCGGTCGACACGGCCTGCGCCGACGTCGACCGTGAGGCCCGCCGGCTGCTCGAGGAGACGCCGACGCGACTCTGGTCGGCGATCGAGGAGGCGTTGGCCGTCGTCGAGGCCGGCGTCGACGGGCAGCTCCGGCACGCGGCGGTCCGCCAGGCAGCGCTGCTGCGCACGATGATGACGCCGCGCCTGGGGTACGCGGACGAGCCGTACGTGCCGGGACTACCCACCACCGGCGTACGGCAGATCCTCGACGCGCTGCTCATCGTGGCCGACGACGGGCATGCGCCGGGCACCCGGGTACGACGTGTCACGGGGGCGGCCGACGTCCGCCTGGCCACGATCGTCGGAGCGCGGTGGGGGTCGGCGGGGCCGCCGGTGGGCTACCTCGTCTGGCCCGACGGCGCGACGGCCCCCGTGTCCGTCGTGGCCGACGACCTGGTGGTGCTTGCCGGGCAGGAGTCCGTTCCGCGGTGAGCGGGCCAGCGTCGGGTCCAGGGGCCGGAATTCGGGGTTGGTGGCCTCGCCGGCCGCTGCCATACTGACGGTGGCGCCCGTCGATGTCGGTTGGGCCCGGGGGAAGCCCTCCGCAAGGCGCGGACGGTGGGGGTCGAAACCCGGAGGCCGCGATGGACCTTGTCCCCGACGCTACCGCCCTCTCCAGCCTGGTCGACCTGCTCGGCGCGGTGCTGCAACTGGCCGCCGCCGTGGTCAGCCTCCTGGCGGTCGCCACCGCTCGCGGGCGTCGCGGCCGGCGGGACCGCGACGTCCAGCGGTTCCATAACTCCGAGGTACGACCCAGCGGAGATGACGCGCAACATCCATGCGAATCAATACGATGACCGTTATCTCGATCAGGTGCGCTCACGAGGCGTGCCGTACCGAAGCGGAGGAATGCATGGTTCGCTGGCGTACCCTCACCGGCCTGGTGGCCGCCGCGCTGGCCGCGGCCAGCCTCACCCTCGCGGCGCCCGCCGCCGCGGCCGACAACCCCGTCACGCCGAACGTGGTTGGCGGCACCCGCGCCACCCAGGGCGAGTTCCCGTTCATGGTGCGGCTCTCGATGGGCTGCGGCGGAGCCCTCTACAGCTCCCGGCTGGTGCTCACCGCCGCACACTGCGTGGGCGCGACCGGCACCAACACCAGCATCACCGCGACGCTCGGCGTCGTCGACCTCCAGTCGTCCAGCCGGATCACCGTCCGGTCCAACTACGTCTACCGCGCGCCCGGCTACAACGGGTCCGGCAAGGACTGGGCGCTCATCCGGCTGGCCACCCCCGTCACCGGGCTGAGCACGTTGAAGATCGCCACCACGACCGCGTACGACAGTGGCACCTTCACGGTCGCCGGCTGGGGCGCGGCCCGTGAGGGTGGCGCGCAGCAGCGGTACCTGCTCAAGGCCACCGTGCCGTTCGTCAGCGACTCCACCTGCAACTCCAACTACGGAGGCGATCTCATCCCCGCCGAGGAGATCTGCGCCGGCTACGCCAGCGGCGGCACGGACACCTGCCAGGGCGACTCGGGCGGCCCGATGTTCCGCCGCGACGCCGCCAACGCCTGGGTCCAGGTCGGCATCGTCAGCTGGGGCAACGGCTGCGCCCGACCCAACTACCCGGGCGTCTACACGCAGGTGAGCTACTTCGCCTCGTCGATCGCCTCGGCTGCGGCGAGCCTCGGCGGCTGACCGTACGCCATCTCGGGCGGCCCGGACGACGGCGGTCCGGGCCGCCCGCTCGTGCCCAGCGTCCCTGGCGCTCCGGTGGGCTCACCCCGGCGCAGTGGGCCAGTCGACAGAAACAGTGGGCCGCGTGCCCGGTCCCGCCGCCGGCGACCATGATGGGTCCGTGCAGATCCTGTCCATCCAGTCGTCGGTCGCCTACGGCCACGTCGGCAACTCGGCCGCCGTCTTCCCCCTCCAGCGCCTCGGGCACGAGGTGTGGCCGGTGTTGACCGTCCACTTCTCCAACCACACCGGGTACGGCGCATGGCGCGGCCCGATGCTGGCTGCCGCCGACGTGGCCGAGGTGATCGCGGGCATCGCCGACCGGGGCGTCCTCGGCAGCGCCGACGCGGTGCTGTCCGGCTACCAGGGTGACCCGGCGATGGGTGCCGTGATCCTGGACGCCGTGGCCCAGGTCAAGGCCGCCAACCCGGCCGCCGTCTACTGCTGCGACCCGGTGATGGGCGACGTCGGCCGGGGGATGTTCGTCCGGCCCGGTATCCCGGAGTACCTGCGCGACACCGTCGTGCCGCGCGCCGACATCATCACGCCGAACCACTTCGAGCTGGACTTCCTCGCCGGCCGCACCACGACGACCCTCGCGCAGGTGCTGGACGCGGTCGACGTCGTCCGGGCCACCGGGCCGCGGCACGTCCTGGTGACCAGCGTGCTGCACGACGACGCGCCGGCGGGCTCGCTGGAGGTGGTGGCGGTCTCCGACGAGGGCGCCTGGGCGGTGACCACCCCGCTGCTGCCCATCAACCCGAACGGCGGGGGCGACGTGACCGCCGCGCTGTACCTGGCGCACCTGTCGACAACCGGCTCACCGGCCACCGCGCTGGAGCGTACCGTCGCCTCCGTCTTCACCGTCCTCGAAGCGACAGTCGCGGCGGGCACCCGGGAGATCCAACTGATCGCGGCGCAGGACGCCATCGCCGAGCCGCCGGCCCGGTTCACCGCCCGCCGGCTGCGCTGACGACGCTCCGGGCCGATGGGCCGCCTCAGCGCAGCGCGTCGTCGCGTAGCACCGCGTGCGCGCCGACGGTCTCGTTGACGATCTGGGTCACCCGTACGTCGACGAGGACGCTGGCCAGCGCCGCCGCGTCCGATCGGCTGAGGCCGTGCAGCCGTTGCAGCAGGGTCAGCATCTCCTCCAGGGCCCGGAACGTCGCCTCGTCGAGGGATGCCCCCAGGCCCAGCGTCAGCCAGGCGTCGGCGGTACGGGCCACCGGGCCGGTGACCGGGAAGTCGTCGCGCACGTCGAAGGTCAGCGTCACCTCGTCCATCGGGCACTCGATCGCCGTGCCGCCGACCTCGCCGTCGCCCTGCGCGGCGTGCCCGTCCCCGACCGAGAACAGCGCTCCGTCTACCGGGATCGGCAGCAGCAGCGTGCTGCCGGCCGTCAGGTCCTTGCAGTCGAGGTTGCCACCACACTCGCGAGGCGGGGTGGTGGAGTGCCGTCCCGGCTCCGCCGGCGGCATGCCGAGCACCCCCATGAAGGGGCGCAGCGTCACCGTGTGACCGTGCTGGTTGCGGCCCGTCATCGTCACCGGGTCCAACTCCCAGGCGTGCACCACCTGCGTCGACTCGACGTCGTACCGCTTGTTGAAGGCGCTCGGCCACCCGCCGGCCACCGTCGTACCCCAGGTGCCCGGGACGATCGCGTCGACGCGTACCGCGAGGGTCTGGCCGGCGCGAGCGCCGCGGACCGCGACCGGCCCGATGAGCGCGTGCCCGTCCTCCGGCCGGCGCTGCGGGACCCGGGGGCGGTCCCGGTTCGCGCCGCCCGGGTACGGGCCGGCCGACCACCAGCAGTCCAGCGTGCGGTAGGTGACGCTGTCGCCGGAATCGATCGTGAGCACCGGCGTGAGGTCGGGGGAGAAGTGACCGTGCAGGGTCGTGTCGTCCGGTGCGAGGGTGTGTCGCATCTGCGCAGGCTACGTGTCGATCCGGCGTGACGCGACCGCCGCCGGGATGTGGGTGCGCGGCCGAACGGGTCGGCCGCGCACCTTCGCGGATCGGGTCAGTCGACGGTCGGCGGTGCCGTCCGGGCCGCCTCGGCCAGCGCGGCGGCGGCGGTGGCGTACGGGTTGTAGCTGTAGGTGCGCGCCAACCCGGCCGGAACGGTGAAGTACTCGACCGACAGCTTCGCCGGGTCACTCGCCAACTCGCCACGGGCGGGGACGTCGTTGCCGTCGTCCCAGCCCCACGGCGCGTTCGCGGAGTTCGTCGAGCAGCTCCAGGTGCCGACGCCGCAGTCGCCGGAGGTGTCTCCGGCGAAGGAGCCCAGGCTGGCGAACAGGTTGGCGTTGGTCCGCTGCGCCCACAGTCCGCCGGCGGCGAAGATGTCGACGAGCTGGTAGCGGACGTCCCGGTCGTCGCCGCTCTCCGGCGTCTCGGCCACCGTGGACGGGTAGTAGACGACGCCGTCGCCGTTGATGGCGTACTGCGGGTACGCCTTGAGGCCGTGGCCCTGCGCCTCCTGCGCGGTGACCGGGTGCGTGAAGGAGTCGTGCGGCGAGGACTGGAACTGCAGGGTGCCGTCGACGCCCTCCCGACCACCGCTCCAGGTGCTGCCGGCCGGGGTGTACGAGTAGAAGTCGCTGTGCGCGACGGTGACCGCCCCGCGCAGGACGCCGTACGCGGAGCCGTCCCGCTCGATCGCGAAGAGGACGCCCTCGCCGTCGTTCTCGTGCTCGGTCTCGAAGAACGGGTGGTCGGTCCAGTCCCGAGGGTGGAAGAACAGGTAGGTGATGTACCAGTGCGTGCTGGTCTCCACGACGGAGTAGTACGCGTGCGCGGCGAGCGACGTGCCGGACGCCCCGGTGCGGTCCCAGTTGTTGCGCCCGTTCAGGTCCCCGTCGAAGTCCACCGCGGTGATGTAGTCACTCCGACCGCCCAGTGCGTGGGTGCCGGTGGCGTCGACGTCCTGGTAGTGGATGGGCGCCCAGCGTAGGGCCAGTTCGGCCCGGCTGACCGCGGCGGTGGCGGATGACGGCGTCGTGAGTGGGGTCAGCGTCAGCGCCGCCACCGTGGCCGCCGCCGTCAGTGCCCTCGCCATCCGCCGGTTCGTGCTGCTTCTGTCGCGCATGATGTCCTCCCGCGTCGAATTGACAGACCACTATGGATGATCGTCGGTCCGGGGGCCTGGCGCGTGTCCCTGCGGCGACGGGAAGGCAGCGGATGTTCGACGGGTGCGCGCCGGGCGCCCCAAGATCACGCTTGTATTGACATTCATCGAATGCAATGCTGTGGTTCGGCCGTGCTCGGGAGCCGGCGCGGTCGACGTCTGTTCCGGAGTCGGGGACGCGCGAGGTGGCCCGCCACCCGCGCCGGGCAGTCCTCGTCAGCGGCCGCATGCCGATCGCCGTCGGGCGGCCGCCGCGCTCATCCGGACCCGTACGGCCGGTCCCTCACCCTGGGCCGCGACGGCGACGGTCTCTCGGAGGTACCGATGCGTCGCATCTTCCTGGCTCTCACGACCATCGCCATGACCGGCTGGGCCGCCACGACAGGCGTCGCCCAGGCGGCGCCGACACCCACGCCGTCGGTCACTGCCGCGCCGACACCCACACCGGTCTGCCCGCCGGTGACGCCGATCGGCGGTCGGGTGTCCGTGGCCACCACGACCAGCCTGACCATCGACTACTTCATCGCGGTCAGCCCGCCGTGCGGCTACCGGCCGCCGATCACCGTTCGTCTCTTCACCAGCCGCGAGGACGCCTTCGCGTGGCAGAACCCGGTCGCGGAGACGGTCTCCGGCCCCGAGCGCGACGGCAGCGTCACCTTCGAGCGGTTGACGCCCGACACCGAGTACTGGTTCGGGTTCCGCGACTCCGACGGCCGGTGGGAGCCCTACTACGGTGGGACCGGTCGGACCACAGCGCTGGCGTCCTGCCGCGCGACCGCCACCATCGACTCCCGCTGGGGCACCGGCTTCGTCGCCACCGTGACGGTCCGCAACGTCGGCGCGCAGCCGTTGGACCAGTGGCGGGTTTCCTGGCGTTGGGCCGGGGACGAGCGGATCCAGGCGGTGTGGGGTGGGATCGTCGACCCGGCCGGCACCGACGTGGTGGTGCGCAACGCCCCGTACAACGGGACGGTGGCGCCGGACGGGACGACGACGTTCGGGCTGCTGGTGACGACCAGCACGACGCCGGCCGGGCTCACGCTGAACTGCGCGCGCTGACCGGCGGGACGCTCCGGGGGT
The DNA here is from genome assembly GCF_040608495.1 of Micromonospora sp. NPDC005174. Taxonomy (NCBI): domain Bacteria; kingdom Bacillati; phylum Actinomycetota; class Actinomycetes; order Micromonosporales; family Micromonosporaceae; genus Micromonospora; species Micromonospora sp. NPDC005174. The sequence continues at coordinate 119,446 of NZ_JBEXIJ010000014.1, forward strand.
TCGGCGTCGGTCAGGGCTTGCGGGCCACCGCACCGTAGGCGTCGATCCCCCGGGCGTCCGCCTCGTCCGGACGCCACAGTGGGATCGGCACGAGACCGGGCTCCACCATCGCCAGCCCGGCGAAGCAACCGGCGAGGTCCTCCGGGCTGCGCAGGATGTACGGGACACCACCGTTCTCGGCCAGCCGCTGCGCGCCCGACACCACCTCCGGGCTGGTGTTCGTGCCGTCCCAGAGCACCAGGTGGCTGCCGGACGCGGTCGCGTCCATCGTCCGCCCGACGATCGAACGCACCACCTCGAGGTCCGGCTCGTACCCGAGCACGCCCATGAACATGACGGCGATCGGCTGGTCGAAGTCGAGCGTCCGCGCCGCCTCGGCGAGGATGGTCTCCGGGTCGTGGTAGTCGGCCGGCACGTACGTCGTGACGCCCTGGACGGTCGTGCTGGCCAGCAGCGCGCGGGCGTGCACGAGGACCATCGGGTCGTTGTCGACGTAGACGATCCGCGCGTCGGGCGCGATGCCCTGGGCGACCGCGTGGGTGTTCTGCATGGTCGGCAGGCCGGTGCCGATGTCCAGGAACTGCCGGATGCCCGCCTCGGCGGCCAGGTACCGGACCGCCCGGACCAGGAAACGGCGGGACTGCTGCGCCATCAGGACGATCTCCGGGTAGACCTCGGCGACCGCGTCACCGGCCGCCCGATCGGACTGGAAGTTGTCCTTGCCGCCCATCCAGTAGTTCCAGATCCGCGCCGCGTGCGGCACGTCGGGTTGCAGCGTCGCGGTGAGTTCGGCATCCGGGCCGGCCATGCCAGGCTCCTATCGAGGGGTCCGTCGAGGGTCGCATCCCGGATTGTCCACTATCGACCGGACGGACCACGGCCGGGTCGCCGACCACTGCGTGGGCGACCCGGCGACCCGTCACGGCGCGTCGACGACCTCCCGGCCCAGCGGCCAGAACGCGGCCGGGACGAGCTTGAAGTTGGCGACGCCGAAGGGGATTCCGATGATCGTCACGCAGAGCGCGATGCCCGCGAGGATGTGGGACAGGGCGAGCCACCAACCGGCCAGCACCACCCACAACACGTTCGCCAGCCCGGAGCCGACACCCGCGCCGGGCTTGGGCACCAGGGTCCGACCGAAGGGCCACAGCGAGTAGACGGCGAGGCGCAGCGCGGCGACGCCGAACGGAATGGTGACGACCAGCAGGAAGCAGATCAGCGCGGCGAAGCCGTAGCCGATCGCCAGCACGAGGCCGCCACCGAAGACGAGCCACAGGACGTTCAGGACGAAGCGAATCACCCCTTCAGCATGAGCGATGCCCGCCACCGGGTCCGGGCCGCCGGCCGGGGTCGAGTGGACAGCCGGTCCGGGCCGCCGCCAGCCACGGTTGGTTCCGCGGCGGGATCGGCCCGGCGGCCGGGCGTCAGTTCGACAGGCCGCCGCAGGTGACGCCGTCGATCGTGCACGCCGTGGGAGTCGCGCCGACCGCCGCGCCGTTGACCCGGAAGGTCACCCGCGCCGATGCGCTGCCCGGCACCTGCCCCGCGCTGCCGTCCGGTACGAACGTCCACACGGCGCCGTCCTGCGTGGCCCGCGCGCCCTGGACCGCGCTGACCCGCAGCGACTCCCGGGGCAACGTGATCGCCAGCGTCCACTGCGCCACCGGCACCGGGCCGGGATTGTCGATCGTCACGGCGGCACCGTAGCTGAGCAGCGCCTTGTCCTCGATCGCGAAGTCGGCGGCGAGGGCGGCGGGGGTCGGCGAGGCCGACGAGGGGGTGGCGGCCGGAGCGCTCGTCGGTGATTCGACGGGCGGCGGGGCCGCGCTGACCGACGGCGACGCGGCAGTGGTCGGGCTGGTGGCGGCCGGATGCGCCTGCCCCCGGGGCGTACCGGGCGTGGGGGTGCCCAACTGATCCACCGACGGCGGCGCGTCGAGGGTCACCGGCGCGAGCTGCTCCGGGGTGCGCACCACACTGATGATCGAGACCACCGTCGCCACCACCACCCCGAGCGCGGCGAGCACAGCGACCCAGGCGGCCCGCGACACGTCGGCCTGGCCGGTGACCACCCGCCGTACGGCTGCGGCAGCGGCCACGATCCGGTCCAGCAGAATGATCGCCACAGTACGCCGTGGCTGCGGCGGTGTTGCCGGCACTGCCTCTCTCCCCTTCACTTCGTCACCGGACGCCTGCCCGCGACCGCTGGGTCGCGGTGGCACCCGAGCGCTCACAGGGCGCGCAGCCCGACAAGTATCGACTCGAGCAGCTCCTGCGACGGCAGCTCCGACAGCGTCGGTGGTTCGTGCGTCTCGACCAACCCCGCCCCGAGCAGGTCACCGAGGAGGACCCGGACGGTGCCCAGGGGCAGATCCAGCTCGGCGCTGACCTCAGCCACCGACACTGGATGGTGACACAGCTCGACGATCCGCGCCTGTTCGGGGAAGAGTGACGTGGGCGATGTCGCCGACCGCCGCGCGACGACCAGCGAGATGAGGTCGAACCGGCCCCGGTCGGACGTCGTACGCCCACCGGTCATCGTGTACGGACGGGCGACCGGGCCGGCGTCGTCGTCGTACCACGCCTCGTCAGCGGAGCCGGCGCTGTGCACCAGAGTCTCCGCTCCTCGCCACGGAGGCGGTCTCCAGGCGGATCGGCAGGTGCCGTTCGGCCTGCCCGACGAAGAGCGCGACCTCGTACGCCATGTCGCCCACCTCGACCTCGTCGCCCGAGATCCGGACGGTGAGGATGGTCCCGTTCCCGATGGTGGCGACGAACAGGAACGCTCGCGACATCTGCACCACGATCTGGCGTAGCCCGCCCGCGTCGCAGGTCCGGGTGGCGGCCAGCCCCAGCGCCAGCAGACCGGCGACCACGCCGGAGATCTGCTCCGCCAGCTTCGCCTCCACCCCCCGGGAACCGCCGAGCGGGAGCCCGTCGGGGGAGAGCACCACGGCGAACTCCGCCCCGCTCACCCGGTCGACCAGGCGGTCCAGGGCACCGGTCAGGCTGTCCGCGGTGACCACTGCGTGCGTCATCGATGTCTCCTCGTTGTTCTCGTGACCGGCAGCTCGACGGTCTCGGGGCCGGCGCTGCCCGGGCCGGGTCCGACCGGCCCGGATTGGCGGACCCGCATGGGTAGCCCGCCGGCGTTGCCCTGTTCGGCCCCGCCGGGCGTGTGCGGCCCGTCGGGCGTCGGCCGGTACGCGGGGCCTGCGGTCGCCGGGCCGCTGCCGGTCACGGTGACCAGCTCCGCCGGCAGGTGCACGATGGCCGCCGTCCCGCCGCGCTGGCTGGGCCGCATCGTGACCCGCGCACCGCACCGGGCGGCCAGCAGGGCTACCGCGTACAGCCCTCCGGCCCCGCTCGGCGGGTCGCTCGGCGGCCTGGCGAACAGGTCGTTCACCTCGTCGAGCGTGGTGGCGTCGAGGCCGGGGCCGTCGTCGACCACCACGATCACGCAGCCCTGCGGCCGGTGCTCGCCGGCCACCCGGACGGTGGTGTCCGTGGCCGAGAACGTCAGGGCGTTCTCGATCAGCTCGGCCAGCAGGTGCACGACGTCCGTGACGGCGGGGCCGGCGAGCGACCACGGCCAGTGCGGCGCCACCAGGACCCGGTGGTATTCCGGCACCTCCGCTACCGCGCCACGCGCGACGTCGAGCAGGGGCACCGGTCGTCGCCAGCGGCGCGCGGGCCGCGCGCCGGCCAGCGTGATCACCTTCTCCACGTTCCGGCGGACGCGGGTGGTGAGATGGTCGAGCTGGAACAGCTCGTCTGCCTCCGAGGCGCTGCGCTCGCGCCGCTGCATCGCGTCCAGCAGGTCGAGCTGGTCGCGCAGCAGGACCTGGTTGCGCCGGCTGATCCGCAGGAAGAACTCCCCGGTGCGGCGGTCTCCCACCGGACCGCCGCGCTGCGGGGCGGCGGTCTGGTCGGCGGCGGTCCGGCCGCGAGGCTCGTCGGCGAGTGGCTGAGGGTCGACGGGTGGGGCCGGCGGTTCGTGCCGGCGCTGGCCGCCGCCCGCCGGAGCACCCTCGTCGTCGGGCCGGCGGCGCAGGGTGGCGGCCCAGCCGAGCAGTACCGCCAGGACGGCGATCAGCCCGAGCCCGACCACGACGCCGGTCCGCCCGACGAGCACCGCGGCGCCCGGCGTGGCCCGTTCGACGCTCGCGCGGGCGGTGCTCGTGACCAGCTCGTGCAGGGCACCGAGCGCGGCATCCGCCGCCGAGCGCCAGTCCTGCGGGTTGACCCCGCGCAGCGCGTCGGCCCGGTCCGTGCGCAGCAGGGTGTCCTCCACGGCGAGCACACCCGCGAACTCGGGGCCTGCCACGAGCCGCTGGTGTTCGCTCCGGCCGCCGGCCGGCAGGCCGGCCGTCGCCTCGGCGCGGGCGTACCGCTGGACGGACACCAGCTCGACCAGCCGCCGCCGTTCCTCGACGCTCATCCGGCCACTCGCGACGGCTGCGGTGACCAGGGTGTCCTCCCGGGCCAGCAGCTCGCGGGCACGGGCCAGCGAAATCACCGCGCGGGTGTCGATGGCCAGCCTGCTCTCGTACGCGCCCCACTCCGGGCCGTACACGTCGAAGGCCGCGTCGACGAGCTGGTCGTACCCGTCGACCGCCCCGGCGGGATCGACCTGCCCGTCGTCCACGCGGGACCGGATCGCCCCCAGTCCGTTCAGCCGTCGGATCAGCCCGTCGGCCCGGTCACGGACCGCGTCCGCGCTGAGCAGGCGCAGGTCGCGGCTGGAGGGGAACGCCCGGACGTCCGCCGCCGCCCGGTCGGTCGCCTCCCGCGCCCCGGCCAGCGTGGGCCGTGCCGGCACGGCGCCGGCCAGCGTCTCGGCGGTCGCCCGGCGCTCGGTCTGCAGGCTGAGCACCAGCCGGTCGATGGGCTTGCCCAGGGTGTCGGCCAGGGCCCGCACCCGCAGCAGGTCGACCGCGTCCTGGCAGGTCAGATAGGCCGCGTACGACCAGAGCGTGAGCAGTACCGCCGCTGCCGCGACGAACCGGACGCGTGCCCGTCGTCCGCGCGTCACGTCGCCCTCCGTCCGCTGCGCCGGCTCATCGGGCAGACCGTTGCGGCCACGGCTGCCCGGCGGCGTCGCTGGCCCGGTCGGCGACCATCGTCCGCAGCAGCGCCAGCAGTTCCGCCCGGTTGGCGCAGTTCAACCGGTTGCGCATACGGGCCACGTGGTGCTCCACCGTCTTGGCCGAGATGAAGAGCCGATCACCGATCTCCCGGTAGGTCAGGCCGGCCAGCACCAACTCGGCCACCTCGTACTCGCGGTCACTCAGCCCCTGCTGGGTGGGGGCGGCGATGGCGTCGGCGGCGGGCGTCGCGGTCTCGCCGTCGCTCGGGCGCTGCCCGCCGGTCCCGCCGGTCGACCGGCCCTGTAGCACCCGGGCGCACTCGAGCAGGGTGGTCATCGCCCGTCGGTCCGAGGTGCGGATCGCGGCCTGCCCGGCCAGGCGGGCGCCGTCCCAGCACAGTCCGGTGTCGTGCAGGCCACGGGCGGCGGCCTCGACCCGCACCGGGTCGACCACACCTCGCAGCACCTCGACCCAGCTCTCCGCGGCCGCGGCGACCACGCCGGCGTAGCGGCTGTGCTCGGCGGCGGCCAGCAGGGCGGCGACGTGGTCGTCGGCGGCCGCCGGCTCACCGGTCAGGATGGCGGCGTGCAACCCGCTCCAGTGCAGCGGGACGCTCCACAGGGTCGGCGCGCCGAGCCGGTCGAGCAGCGCACGGCCCTCCCGCAGGTACGGCGCCAACCGGGCCACGTCACCGAGCCGTGCGCCCGCGATGGCGAGTTCGCCCAGCGGCAGCAGCGTGAACAGGTCGACCCGATGGCGTACCACCGCCTCCAGCGCCGGCCCCCACTCCCTCTTGAGCGCGCCGAGGTCGCTGGTGCGCCGGGCGATCCCCATCCGCAGCGCGGCGGCGAAGAGCAGGTCGCGGGACTCCAGTGGACGCTCGTCGGCGGTGACCGTGGCGAGGCGTTCGGCCGCCGCGAGCGTCTGGCCCCGCACCATGAGGATCCAGGCCTGCAACAGCCGGTGCCGGCGGGCCATCAGCGGGCCGCCGACACCGGCGGCCTGCGCCCGGTGCAGGACCCGCTCGGCGATGTCCAGCTCGCCACAGTGCACGGCGGTCAGGGCGGCGAGCGCGGCCGGGCTGTCCGGCAGGAGCACCGCCCGACCGTCGGGCTCGAGCAGGGCGGCGGACTGCACGAGCGCGGACAGCGCAGCGCTCGGCGTACCGGTGACGCTCTCGCGTACCCCCTCGGCCATCAGCCGGGCGGCGCTGGCGTGCAGCGTGGGCGGCGCGCCGGCCGGCTCGCCCGCGGGCTTCGCGGCGGCGCTCAGCTCGCCCGTGGCGAGCCCGCCCACGGCGGCGAACGCCACCGACGAGGCGGTGCCCGACCACCGGTACAGCTCGACGCTGCGGCCGGTGTGGCCGCGATGCGCCAGAGCCGTCGCGGCCACCACCGCCGCCTCGGCGCGGTCCGCCGGTTCGGTGGCGGTCAGCAGCCGGTCCGCCAGGCGCAGCGCGTCGTCGAGATTGCCGGCGAGCGCGGCGGCGAGAGCCTGCCGGGCGCCCGTCGGATGGCCGGCCGCGGTGGCGGCGGCGAACAGGTCGGCGGCGAAGGCCGGCTCGTCGGCCAGCGCCTCCTGCGCCGCCGCGGCCAACGTCGGGGCAGGACAGTCGGCGAGGACACCCACCGCGAGCAGCGAGCGGACCAGCGGCAGCACCGGGCCACCCCGGGCGAGCTGCAACTCGGTGAGGCGACGCCAGACGGCGCTGCGCTCGGTGGCCGGGCTGAGCGTGGTGACGGCCCGTCGGACCAGCGGCGTGAGCCGCCCGTCGGCGCCGATCAGGCCGGCCGACCGGGTCGTGGCGATCAGCTCGTCGACCGTCTCCGGCTCCTGGTCCAGGAGCGGGCCGAGCATGGCCACCGGCAGCGGTACGCCGGCCGCGACCGCGAGCAGCAGCCGTCGTACGGGGGCGGGCTGGATCTCCAACTCCGGCGCGAACTCGAGGACGACCGACCGGGGCGGCTCGGCCGGGACGGTGGTCAGGCTCGGAGCCGCGCGCAGGCCGCGGGTCAGCCGCTCGACATCGCGGGGTACGCCACCGGTCTGCGCGTGCACGAAGTCGACCAGCTCGCCGCGCTGGGTCAGCTCGGGTACGCCCGCGATCCAGGCTGCGGTCTGCTCCCGGGTGAACGGCCCGAGCAGCACGGCCTGCCCGTCGCGGCGCAGTGTGTCGACCAGTTCGGTGAGTGCCGCCGACCGGGGCCAGGGGCGGTGGGCGATGACCAGCCGGTGCCGGCGGGCGGCGACCAGGCGCAGCAGCACGCCGATCCGCTCGTCGTCGAGGAGGTGCGCGTCGTCGACCAGCAGCAGGTCGTCCGGGTCGACGACATCGTCCGGTCCCGGTGCGCCCGTGCGTACGGTGCTGCCGGCCTGTTGCTGGACGCGCGTCAGCTCGGCGAGCAGAGCGGTCTTGCCGTGCCCTGCGGGACCGGCCAGACCGACGGTGAGCGGCGCGGTCGGATCGTCGGCGACCCTGTCCAGCAGGGCCCTGGGCGCCCGGCCCAGCACCAGTCGGGACTCCACGAGGTGTTTCATGATCATTGCGGTCATCCTTCGCGTCCCCGGCTGAGCGTCAGTGCCAGGCGGGACGCCTTCGGCAGGTCGAGGGGCAGTATCCGGACCGGCGGTCGGGGTGGCGGGTCACCCGGATCGGTGGCGTGGTTGCGGGGCCGGCGCAGGGCCGGGAGGGCCGTTCGTACGCCGCCGCCGACCGGCGCCGGATCGCGGACCGGGGCCGGGGACTGGGGTCGAGGTCGGGGCGACACCACCTGGCAGGCGGCGCTCGCGGCGCCGGTGGCGGCGGTCAGTTGCGCGTCCGGCTCCACCTCGACCGGCACACCGAGCGCCGTGCCGATCAGCTCGGTGACCAGCGGGATGCGGGTCGAGCCACCGGCCAGCAGGACGCCGTCGAGCTGCGTCGGGGCCAGGCCGGCGCCGTGCACGCTACGCAGCAGCAGCTCCACGGTGGCCTGCACCGTCGGGCGGATCATGGCCTCGAACTGCGCGCGGGTCACCGGTATCCGCGCCGGACCGGTCGGCATGTTCAGCACCACGTCGGCGGCTGGCTCGACGGTCAGCGCCCGCTTGACCCGGTCACACTCGACCGGCAGGTCACGCAGGGCGGCGTGGTGGTCCCGACGGCCGATGGCGGCCAGCTCCCGCGACAGCACGGTGCGGACGTGGCTGGCCAGCAGTTCGTCGAAGTCGGCGCCGCCGACCGGGTCGAGACCCTGCGGTGTGCCGAAGCTCTCGTAGGTGCCGCGGGCGGTGCGCCGCACGAGGGCCGCCTCGAAACTGGCGCCGCCCAACGCGTAGACGGCCGCCGTGGTGCCCGCGAATCCGCGCGCCGCGTGACTCTCCGCAACCGTGACCGTTCGGGGTAGCAGCGTGACGGCGCGCAACCCGAGGTCGGCGAGCGCCCGGCGCAGCAGCTCCCGCCGGTACGGCCGCCAGCCGGCCGGGTGACTCAGCACGACCGCCTCGGCCGGGCCGCCCTCCGCCGCGTGCACCTGCTCCACCACCCAGGCCGCCAACTCCGCCGTGAGCGTCTGCGGCGCGCACGCCTCGCCGCCCAGCAGCAGGGGCACGTCGTCGCCGATCCGGCGGACGAAATCCCTGGTGGTACGGCTGCCGTCGTCGGTGGCGGGAGCGCCGATGTGCAGCGCCCCGTCCTCGGCCAGGTGCAGCACCGACGGTACGAGCGGCGAGCCGGCGTTCAGCGGGACAGCCTCCGGACGCGTCCAGGCCCGGCCGTCCCGCCGTGCGACGGCGGCGGCGGTGTTGGTGCTTCCGATGTCTATCCCCAGGACGTACGGCATCCGTCTCTTCTCTTTCCGCGACTGGCCGGCTGATGGCGATGGCGTCGGCGTTGCCCGGCGACCCACCCCCGGCGAAACCCGCGGGCCCCTACGTTCGTACCAGAGATCACTGCGTGGTCGGCACCCTAATCTGACCGGGACGGTTTCCCCCAGTCCCCCTAACGGTGGAGCGGGCGGAGGCCCCTAACGGGGCGTGATCGATTGCGGGCGGAGCCCCGATGTCCGGGGCCGGCCCCCGCAATAGCGTTTCCCTCGACGAACGACGGTCGCCGACGCCAATCCGAGGAGAACCGGCACATGAACTCGCAACAGACCCTCCACGACTTCGTGCTCGAAATGCTGACCAACCCCGATGCACGGTCGGCCTTCGACCTCGACCCGGAGGGCGCGCTGCACGCCGCGGGGCTCAGCGACATCACCGCCGCCGACGTGCAGGACGTCGTGCCGCTGGTGGTCGACTACGCGCCGGGCGCGGGCCTCGCGCCGCTCGCCCCGGTGGTCGGGCAGTTCGGCTTCGACCCGCTGGTGACCGACGCCACCGACGTGGTCGGTCAGCTGCAGAGCGTGGCGCAGCAGATCAGCATCACCAGCACGCCCACCGGTGTGGACGTCAAGGCCGGTGTGCTCGGCGCCATCGCCGTCGACCCGTCGACCGTCGCCGCCGGCGTGACCGTGCTTCCGGGTGTCGGCCTGGGCATCGGTCCGAGTGGCCTCGACACGAACCTGACCGGGGTTGCCGACGTGGCGCACACGCTCGACGCGGACGTGGTGCAGCCGGTCGACGGCATCGCCGACCCGGTGCTGGGCGGCGTGACCGGCACCGTCGGCGACCCGACCAGTGTGCTCGGCGTCACCGACCCGGTGCTCGGCGGCGACCTGCTCGGCGGCGACGTGACCGGCGGGGTCCTCTCCGGCGTGCACGGTCAGGTCGACGGCATCGTGGGCTCCCTCGGTGTCCACGACACCCTGGGCGGCCTGGGCCTCGGTCACGGCGCTGTCGGCGGTGTGGTCCCGCCGGTGGACGTTCCGTCCGTTGTGGGCGGTGTCACGCACCACGTGGACAGTGTTCTGCCCGGTGTCACCGGCACGGTCGGTGACGTGACCGGTGGGCTCACCGACGGTGTGACCGGCGACCTGCACGACGGGGGGCCCGCCTCGTCGGACCACGGGTTGCTGGGCATCACCGGCGGTCTGCTCTGACGGTAGTTTCCGTCGGAAGCGGGGGGCCGGGTCGCGTCATGCGGCCCGGCCCTTGCGGGTTTCCCTCCCGGCTCCTCTTGCTAATTGAGCCGAAATCCGCACACTTGGTGCGGTGATGGCGGGGATCTGGCTGGACGTACTGGACGAGATCGCCCGGACGTGCACAACACACGGTCGCGGCGACCTGCTCCAGACGGTTCGGCAGAAGCGTGCCCAACTGCTGGACCCGAGGCTGCGTGTCCTGGTCGTCGGTGAGCCGAACCAGGGCAAGAGTCAGCTCATCAACGCGATCATCAACGCGCCGGCCTGTCCGGTCGGTGACGGCCGGACGACCGTCCTGCCGACAGTGGTGCAGCACGCCGAAGCCGCCAGCGCGACAATCGTCCAGGCGCCGCCACCGCCGGCCGGACGACCCGCCGGGGCGCCGGCGACGCTCGCCGAGCGCACACCCTTGGCGCTCGATGAGGTCGCGGCCGGGGTGTCCGGCACCGTCGGGCGTCGGCCGGGCGGCGGTCCGGCGTACGTCGAGGTTGGCCTGCCCCGCGCGCTGCTCGCCGCCGGACTGGTGCTGGTGGACACTCCCGGCACCGACCAGGTCTCCGCGCTCGGCGCCGCCGCGGAGGTCGCCGCCTCGGCTCGCGCGGACGCCGTTCTGCTGGTCTCGGACTCCACCCGGGAACTCTCGGTGGCCGAGCTGAACATGCTGCTGCACGTCATGCGCTCGCAACCGAACGTGGTGGTGGTGCAGAGCAAGACCGACCTGGTGGCGGACTGGCGGACGGTGGCCGAGCGCAACCGGCAACACCTCGCCGACGCGGGCGTGGCGGCGCCGCTGGTCCCGGTGTCGGCGACGCTGCGGCTGCGTGCGGCGGCGGCCGACGACCGTGGCCTCAACGCCGAGTCCGGCTTCCCCGTACTGATCGCCCGCCTGCAACGGGATCTGGCCGGCAAGGCCGACCACCTGGCGCGGGCGTCGGTGCAGGCGGTGGCGCGTACGGTGGTGGAGCAACTGGCCGCGCCGCTGCGCGCCGAGTTGGCGACGCAGGAGGCCGAGGAGCAGTCCGGGCCGATCTCACGGCTGCACGCGGCCCAGCGGGAGGTCGACGAGCTGCGTCGCTGCTCGACCCGCTGGCAGAACACCCTCACCGACGAGATCGCCGACCTGCTCTCCGACATCGAGTACGACCTGCGTGACCGGACCCGCCAGATTCTGCGTGCGGTGGACGAGGCGTTCGACACGGCCGACCCCCTCGTCGCCTGGGACACCTTCGACGAGTGGTTGGCGCGCAGTCTCGTCGAGGCCGCGGAAGCCAACCGCGAGTGGCTGGTGCAGCGCTGCGACTGGATCGCCCGCCGGGTGGCCGCCCACTTCGACAGGTACGGCTACGACGTGCTGCCGCCCTGGTCGATGACGATGCCGGAGGATCTCGGTGACCGGCTGCCGGATCTGGAACGGCCGAGGGTCGACCGGTTCACGACCGGCCAGAAGCTGTTCACCGGCATGAAGGGCTCGTACGGCGGCATGCTGATGTTCGGGCTCGCGACCACCCTGGCCGGGATGCCGATGATCAACCCGGTCTCGGTCGGGATCGGCGCCCTGTTCGGCGGCAAGAGCATCCGCGACGAGGGCAAGCAGATGCTGCGCCGCCGGCAGGCGACCGTGAAGACCGCCATCCAGCGGCATGTCGACGAGTTCTTCGTCCGGATGGTCCGGGAGTGCCGGGACACCACCCGACAGGTGCAACGGATGCTGCGCGATCACTTCACGGCCCTGACCGAGGAGTTGCAGGAGGCCATCGTTCAGTCGTTCCGCAGCGCGAAGCAGGAGGCCGACACCGACGTCGCCCTGCGCGAGCAGCGACAGCGGGAGATCCGGTCGAAGATGACCCGCCTCGCCGCGCTCTACGAGCAGTCCCAGCAACTGACCGCCACCCGGTCGAGGCCGGTGCTGCTGGAGCCCGGGGCATGACGGTCGGGGTGCGGTTGGACGAGGCGGCCTGGGGGTTGTTGCACCAGGCGTTGGACGTCTACCAGCACGACGCGCGGGCCGTCGGACGGTTGCGACACCAGATCGCGCGGTTCGAGCAGCCCCTGCGGATCGCTGTCGCCGGCCCGTGGCGGGCGGGCAAGTCGACGGTGCTCAACGCGCTGATGGGGGAGGAGGTCGCACCGGTCGAGGGTGCCGACGGCGCGTTCACCTGGTACGAGGACGGCGCGTCGCCGGCGGCCACCGCCTACCTGGTGGGGCAGCCTCCGCAGGAGTTGACGGTGGTCAAGTCGGCGACCGGTATGCGGGTGGACCTCGGTTGGCGGGCCGGGGAGGTACGCGACATCGTGGTGCGGTGGCCGACACGGGCGTTGCGGCAGGTGACGCTGATCGACACCCCGGCGCTCACGGCGGTCGACGACCAGGGGCACACGCCGGTGCTGGATCGCGTCCTGGCCGACGCGGACGCGGTGTTGTTCCTGACCCGTGACGGCCGCGACAGCGATCTGCGGGTGGTGGAGTCCGGTCGGGACAGCGCCGTCGCGCAGGCCGCCCCGGTGAACGTGATCATGGTGTTGTCCCGGGCGGACGAGGTCGGCGGTGGCCGGGTCGACGGGTTGCTCACCGCCCGTCAGTTGGCCCGCCGGCACCACCGTGATCCCCGGGTGGGCGCGCTGGCCGTCAACGTGGTGGCGTGCAGCGGGGCTATCGGCCTCGCGGGCCGGTTGCTCAGCGAGTCCGACTTCGTCGCCCTCGCGACGCTGGCCGGGGTGCCCCGCGCCGAGATGGAGGCCCACCTGCTCTCCGCGGACCGCTTCGTCCGTGGCGAGCTTCCGGTACGCCTCGACCCCGAGGTGCGCGCGGGCCTGCTGGAACGGTTCGGCCTCTTCGGTATCCGGCTCGCGACGACCCTGGTACGCGGCGGGTTCGACACCCGGGTGACGATGTCGGCCGAGCTGATCCGGCGCAGTGGGCTCACCGAGCTGCGCGAGTCGATGACCCGCTGTTTCGTCGATCGCCGCGACGCGCTCAAGGCGCGCTCGGCGCTGGCGGCGGTGGAGTCCCTGGTGCGTGACGAGCCGGTCCGGGGCAGCGACGAGTTGGTCGGCGCGATCGAGCAGATCCTGGCGGGCGCGCACGAGTTCCGTGAGTTACGCCTGCTGGTGGCGTTGCGCAATGCGCGTCCCGGTTTCGACGCCGAGTTGGCCGCCGAGGCACAGCGTCTGGTCGGCGGCGACGGGGTCTCCCTGGCCGCCCGGCTCGGTGTCGAGCACGGGGCGACCGCGCAGCGGCTGTGGGAGGTCGCCGCCGACGCCCAGTGGCGGTGGCGGGACCGGGCCGAGGATCCGCTGCTACCGCTGACCCAGCGGCGCGGGGCGGAGGTCGTCGTGCGCAGCTGCGAGGGCATGCTGGCCGAGTTGACCGCCGACGGTCGCTGAGCGGTCACGAGTCCAACCGGGACGCTGCGGCGCGCGTTTCCCCGCGATCAACCCATTGACACGGCCGTGGTCTCCCGGCAGCATCTGCCCAACATCCACCGGATCTGCCCTCGCTTGTCAGGCACGCCCGATGACAACGATGTCAGGCCCGGTTGACCGTCCACTACCACCACCCCCTTCGCCCATCCGCTCGACGTCCTCGACCGGATCGAGTCGAAAGGTCCCGCCCCCATGCCGTATCTCCCCCGTGCGCGCACCGTCTCCCTGCGGATGGCCGCCGCGACGACCGCCATCCTGCTGCCCCTGGGGCTGGTCGTCGGCGCGCCCCTGGCCAGCGCCGCGCCCAGCGCCCCGCCGGGTGCCTTCCGATCCTCGTTCGAGTCGGCCGACCCGAAGCCCGCCGCGAGCACCGTCGAGGTGGACCGCTCGGGTCGACCCGTGCAGGGCAACCTGAGCGGGTCGAGCAGCGCCAACCTGCCCGGCAGCCTGCTCGGTCAGGTCGAGGCCGTCACCGCGAGCGCCCAGAACCCGCCGAACGAGATCGCGGCGAACCTCGCCGACGGGAACCCGTCGACCAAGTGGCTGGCGTTCGAATCGGCCGCGTGGGTGACGTACCAGCTGGCGAAGCCCGCGGTCGTCAAGCGGTACGCGCTGACCTCGGCCGACGACGAGCCGGGCCGCGACCCCCGCGACTTCACCCTCCAGGGGTCCACCGACGGCAGCACCTGGGTCGACCTGGACCGCCAGACGCAGCAGCGTTTCGCCAAGCGGTTCGCCACCAACACGTACGGCGTCACCAACACGACGGCCTACGGCTGGTACCGACTGTCCATCTCCGCCAACTCCGGCGAGTCCCTCACCCAGCTCGCCAGCTGGGACATCAGCGACGGCTCGGACGTCCGGCCGCCGGCGACGCCCATGGTCACCGACGTCGGCCCCGGGCCGGTCGGCGGCTACACGACGAAGCCGAGCGTCGGCTTCACCGGGCTGGCCGCGCTGCGGTACTCCGGTGGCGCCCAGGCCGCCGGTCGCTCGTACGCGACGAACCGGCTGTTCGACGTCGACATCCCGGTCGGACCGCACACCCGCCTGTCGTACCGGATCTTCCCCGAGTTCACCGGTCAGGACGCCCGGTACCCGTCCACCTACGCGTCCGTCGACCTGCGCTTCACCGACGGCAGCTACCTCAGTGGACGGTCGGCAGTCGACCAGCACGGCTACCCGCTGACGCCGGCCGGCCAGGGCGCGTCGAAGGTGCTCTACGCCGACCAGTGGAACGCGGTGAGCGCGGACCTCGGCGTCGTCGCGCGCGGCAAGACGATCGACCGGGTCCTGCTCGCCTACGACAATCCGCAGGCCACCGGGGAGACCCGGTTCCAGGGATGGCTCGACGACATCGAGCTGACGGGCACGCCGACGGCAGTCGACGGCTCCCGCCTGACCAACTACGTCGACACCCGGCGCGGCACCAACTCCACGGGCGGGTTCTCGCGCGGCAACAACCTGCCGATCACGGCCGTGCCGAACGGGTTCAACTTCTTCACCCCGGTGACCGACGCGACCTCCGACTCCTGGGAGTACGACTACCACCGGGCCAACAACGCCGCCAACCTGCCCACGTTGCAGGGCCTCGCGATCTCCCACGAGCCCAGCCCGTGGATGGGCGACCGCAACCAGATGTCGGTGATGCCGGTGGCCGGCGACGGCCCCCTCACCGGAGCACCCGCCAGCCGGGCGCTCGCCTTCCGCCACGAGGACGAGACGGCACGTCCGGACCTCTACCGGGTCGCGCTGCAGAACGGCCTGGTCGCGGAGATGGCACCCACCGACCACGCCGGCATCATGCGGTTCACCTTCGGTCCCGGACCGGCGACCGGAAGTCTCGTCTTCACCAAGGGCACCTTCACCCTCGGGACGGACAGCACGTTCACCGGCTGGGTCGACAACGGAAGCGGCCTCTCGGCCGGGCGTAGCCGCATGTTCGTGTCCGGCGAGTTCGACCGGGTGCCGACGGCGGCCACCGCGACGTCCGCGACCTTCGACGTGTCCGCGAACCGGCAGGTGACGATGCGGATCGCGACCTCGTTCCTCTCCGTCGACCAGGCTCGTCGCAACCTCGACCTGGAGGTCACCGGCCGCAGCTTCGACGCGATCCGGGACGCCGCCACCGCCGCCTGGAAGGACCGGCTCGGCCGGGTCGAGCTGCGGGGTGCGACCGAGACGCAACTGGTCACCATGTACTCGAACCTGTACCGGCTGAACCTCTACCCGAACTCCCAGTCGGAGAACACCGGCACCGCCGCCGCCCCCCGCTGGCAGTACGCCAGCCCGGTGTCCGCGCCGGCCGGCACGTCGACCGCCACCCGGACCGGCGCGAAGATCGTCGACGGGCAGATCTACGTCAACAACGGTTTCTGGGACACCTACCGCACGGTGTGGCCCGCGTACGCGTTGCTCTACCCGGACGTCGCCGCGAAGATCTCGGACGGGTTCGTCCAGCACTACCGCGACGGCGGCTGGATCGCCCGCTGGTCGTCGCCCGGCTACGCCGACCTGATGACCGGCACCAGCGCGAACGTGGCCCTCGCGCAGGCGTACCTCAGCGGGGTGAAACTGCCCGACCCGCTCGCGGCGTACGACGCGGCGGTGAAGGACGCGACCGTCGCATCCGGGCGCGGCGCGGTCGGCCGCAAGGGCATCGAGACGTCGCTGTTCCTCGGCTATACCCCGACCTCCACGGGCGAGTCCGTGTCGTGGGCGCTGGAGGGCTACATCAACGACTACGGCATCGGCAACATGGCCGCAGCCCTGGCCAAGGACCCGGCCACCCCGAAGTCGCGGCGCGACCGGCTCACGGAGGAGTCCCGGTACTTCCTGGAGCGTGCGCGCAACTACGTCCACCTCTTCGACGACAGGACGAAGCTCTTCCAGGGCCGCGACGCCTCCGGCACGTTCCTCGCCGGTGACCCGCTGGACTGGGGCGGCGTGTACACCGAGACCAACGGTTGGAACTTCGCGTTCACCGCGCAGCAGGACCCGCAGGGCCTGATCAACCTGTACGGCGGGCAGAAGGCGTTGCGCGACAAGCTCGACACCTTCTTCGCCACGCCGGAGAACGCCGACCGCCCCGGCGGCTACGGCGGCGTCATCCACGAGATGCTCGAAGCCCGCGCGGTGCGACTGGGCCAGCTCGGCATGAGCAACCAGCCCTCGCACCACATCCCGTACCTGTACGACGTCGCCGGCGCTCCCGCCAGGACGCAGGCGGTCGTGCGCGAGATCATGCGGCGTCTCTACGTGGGCAGCGAGATCGGCCAGGGCTACCTGGGCGACGAGGACAACGGCGAGATGTCGGCCTGGTACGTCCTCAGCTCGCTGGGCATCTACCCGTTGCAGGCCGGGTCGACCCACTGGGCGATCGGTTCGCCGCAGTTCACCCGGATGACCGTGCACCGACCGACCGGCGACATCGTGGTCAACGCCGCGAACAACAACGACCGCAACGTGTACGTGCAGAGCGTGAAGGTCAACGGCAAGAAGCAGCGCGGGGTCTCCGTCGAGGTGTCCGCGCTCTCCAGGGGCGGCACGATCGACTTCCAGATGGGACCGAACCCGTCGTCCTGGGGCGCCGGACGCAACGACGTGCCGCCGTCACTGACCAAGGGTGATGCCGTGCCCGAGCCGTTGCAGGACGTCACCGGACCGGGCCTCGGCACCGCCACCGTCAGCGGCGGGCAGGACGCGTCCACGCTGTTCGACGACTCGTCCACCACCCAGCTCACCGCGTCGACGGGTACGCCGCGGATCGGCTGGACCGCCCGCGGCGGCCGGCAGAAGCCGACCTACTACACGCTCACCTCCGGCGCTGCCGCAGGTGATCCGGCGGACTGGCGGTTGCAGGGCTCCACCGACGGCCTCACCTGGAGCACCCTCGACTCCCGGGCGGGCGAGGTGTTCGCCTGGCGCAACCAGACCCGGCCGTTCCGGATCGACAAGCCCGGGCGGTACGCGCAGTTCCGCCTCGTCGTGACCAGGACGGTCGGCGGGGAGCGGCCGACCCTCGCCGAGATCGAACTGCTCGCCGGTGGCGACCTCGACCTGGCCGGCGGCGACATCACGGTGACCGCCACCGACGGCGCGCACGCGCTCTCCGGCGCACCCGCGACTGTGGCGCTGGCCACCGTCACCGGCGGCGTCGCCGACGACTACCGCGCGACGATCGACTGGGGTGACGGCTCACCGGCCACCGCGGGCACCCTGACCCTGAGTTCCCGGGCGGTCTACCGGATCAGTGGCGAGCACACCTACGCCACTCCCGGCTACCACCAGGCGACCGTCACGGTGACCGACGGCGTCGGCCAGGGCTCGGTGACGGTCGGCGTCGACGTCGCGTACGCGCCGGCGAACGGCCTCGCCGCGGCGTTCGACACCGTGTGCGTCGGCGACGAGGGCACCCTCGCGGCGGACTGCGACGCGAAGTCGTGGGCGTACTCGCGGGCCGCGCTCGCGGCGGCCGGTGTGACGCAGGGGCAGCGGCAGCAGGTGCCGGGCACGGCGCTGGGCTTCACCCTGCCGCAGATCCCGGCCGGGCAGCCGGACAACGCCACCGGCAACGGCGCGACGATCGACCTGCGCCTACCGTCCGATGCCCGGACGATCTCGTTCGTCGGCGCCGGCACGCAGGGCAACCAGAGCACCACCGGCACGGCGACGTTCAGCGACGGCAGCACCGCCGGCATCCCGATCCAGTTCAGTGACTGGACGCTGGGCGGCAACGCCAACGGCACCCCGTCGTACGGCAACATCGTTGTCGCGAAGTCCGCGTACCGGCTCAGTGGCACGAGCCGCGACGGCGCCCAGCCGTTCCTGTTCGCCACCGCGCCGTACCAGATCCCTGCGGGTAAGACGCTGGTCTCGGTGACCCTGCCGACGCAGACCGGCGATCCCCGCTCGGCGGGCCGGATTCACGTGTTCGCCGTCGCGGACGACGGCACGCCGGCCGCCGCGCTGGCGACCACCGCCCCGAGCGGCCAGAGCGTCGACGCCGGGCAGGTCCTCGCGGCGAACCTCGGGTCGGTCAGCGGCGGTGTCCCCGGCGCGACCGGCTACCGCGCCCGCGTCCAGTGGGGCGACGGCACGGTTCCGGACGACGCCACGGTCGGCGCGGACGGCGCGTTGAGCGGTCGGCACACCTACGCGGCGGAGGGCACCTACACGGTGCGCGTCACCGCGTGGGACACGCTGTCCAGCAGCACCGCCAGCTTCACCGTGACCGTCCGGCGGGCCGGAGCGCGCACCACTCTCGCGGTGTCCGGGACGCAGCCGGTCCTTGCCGGTGACGCGGTCACGGTCGTCGGCAGCGGGTTCGCCGCCGGCGAGCGGGTGACGGTGGGCCTGGCGGCCGGCACGACCCGTGACGTGACGGTCTCGGCGTCCGCGACGGGCACGATCCGCGCGGTCGTCGCGACCTCGGGGAACACGACACCGGGCCGGTACGCGGTCAGCGCCACCGGCGCGTCCTCGAGCACGCCGGCGACGGCCACCGTCCAGGTGACCGCCCCGCCGACGGGCCCGACCTACCAGCCGCGTCTGTCGTTGCCGACGGCGTCCGCACCGCGGGGCACGTCGATCACCGTCGACGGCTCCGGCTTCACGCCGAACGAGGCGATCGCGGTCAGCTTCGGCGACGGCCGTGGGGTCGGCACGGTACGCGCGAACGGTGACGGCGTCGTCGCCGGCGCGACAGTCAGCGTTCCGGATTCGGCGCGGCCGGGCGTGACCAGCGTGACGCTGTCCGGCGGCACGTCGGCGACGCCGGTGTCCCGACCGTTCACGGTCACCGGCGCGAAGTAGGCCGGGTACGACGCAGTCGGGCGGGCCGTGACACACGGCCCGCCCGACTGCGGTTCCGGGTCCACCCGGCCTCGACCCCGAGATGCACGTGCTTCGCGGGTCGCCCCTCGTGCGGCGGCCACCACTGGCGCTCCTCGCCGCCGGCGAGGCATGTCGGTTGTGCGGCACATACCTCAGAGTCATATTCATACCTCTGTGGTATGTCGCTCACCGGCTCTGTCGCCTGCCGAGGGTGACGGGGGCGCGCTCAGCCGGAGCTGCCATCGTCGGCCGTGGTCGGTGAGCCGGACGATCGCCAGCGGCGCGACGTCGAACTGCCGGTACGTCGCCAGTGGCAGATCCAGGGCGTGCACCAGCGCGACGCGGACCACGAGCGGGTGAGTGACCGCCGTGACCCGTCGACCGACGCCACGCTGGGCGTCCAGCCACCGACCGACGCGCTGGCGTAGCGCCGCGACCGACTCGCCACCGTGCGGTGCCGCGTCCGGGCTGGTCAGCCACTCATGCAGCGCCGCGGGCCGCGTCGCGGCGATGTCCTGAAGGGACCGACCGGCCCACTGCCCGTAGTCGCAGTCGGCAAGCGCCGACTCGACCGCGGGCGTCAGGCCGAGGGCGTACGCGGTCTGCACGGCCGCCGTCGCGGGACTGGACAGGCAGGCGTGGCCGTCGCCGGTCCGCCGGCCCGGGTCGACGGGGGACAGGGCGAGGGCGGCGCGCCGGCCGCCCTCGTCCAGGCTGTCGTTCCCGCCGAACCGGGCCTGCCGCAGGGCGGCGGTGTGCCCGTGGGCGACCAACCGCAGGCTGGTGGCGCTCACCCGGCCAGTCGTGCCTCGGCGACCGCGCGTTGGCGGTGCATCAGAGCGGCGAAGAGCAGACCGAGCCCGGTCCACAGCACCACCTGGGTGCCCAGGGAGGCGAGGCGGAAACTCCACAGCAGCGTCGCGGGGAAGTCACCGGGGACCTCCTGGAACGACGGCAGCACCACATAGGAGACGACGGTGACCAGCAGGAAACCGCCGACTGCCGCGCTGGCGCGGAGCCACACCGGCGAGTGCTCGCCGACCGAACGGTAGCCGAGCGAGCCCGACCAGACCGCGACCAGGCCGAGTACCACCATCAACAGGTAGGTGACCGTGCGCTGGTCGATGGTGGACGGGTCGCCGACGGCCGGAGGGTTCGGTGGGTACTTGAGGAACGGCACGATCACCACGCCGAGCAGCGCGCCGCCGGCCAGTAGCAGACCGCCCCGCCCGTCGTCGACGGCCCTGCGTCGCCGGCTCAGCAGGACGTACGCGGTGGCCAGCAGGCCGCCCATCGCGGCGCCGAACAGGCCGGTGGCCAGGAACAGGCCGCCGCGCTGGCCGTTGCGGCCGACCAGGGCGTCCTCGTCGTGCTGGTGCCCGTCGACGGGGGATTCGGCGTGCGTGGCAGCCGCCGCCTCCTCGATGGCGATGGCCGCCTCGACGTGCGGTTCGCCGACGACGTAGGCGAACGTTCCGGCGAGCAGGCCTGCCACCAGGCCGGCGAGCAGGCCGCGCAGCAGGACCGTGACGAACGAGGGTGCGGTGCCGGTGCCGGTCAGTGGCACGGGACACCGAGCAGGTGCCGACCGTCGTGCATCAACTCGTGCAGGTACATGCCGCTGCGGGAGACGGCCCCCTGGTCGAAGGCGACGAGGTAGGTCAGCAGGGCGAGCGCGGCGACCGTGGCCAGGACCGCCCACAGCAGACGGGTCGGGACAGCGGGGTGCACCAGCGGCTGGCTGGACGTGGAGCTGGACATGCGTGCACGAACCTCCTCGGGGATGACGCGTCCCCATCGCAAGGCTGCGGACGACCGAGCGTCCTGGCTCGCGACCCCCGAGTGGGGACCGCTCACAGTGGCGCGACCGCGCCGGATTCTCACCGGCTTCCCTCGCGTCGCCGCAGATAGTGGATCGACCGTATCGGTGCCGGTTCGGCTCAGTCAAGCCGGCGGCGACAGCCGGACGCGCTGCCGCCCGACGTGCGCTCACCGGCCGACTCGAAGGTGTCGACGGTGACCATCACCGTTGACCGCGACACGCCCGGACCCGACATGTGGGGTGTGACAAACGTGGTCCCCCCTATATATGGTGTCGACCGCAGCTGGTTCGGCCGCTCATCCCGAGTGGTCGAGGCAAGAGGGAACCCGGTGGGAATCCGGGACTGTCCCGCAGCGGTGAGTGGGAACGAGCGCCGCCATCAGCACTGGGCCACCAATCGGCCTGGGAAGCGACGGCCAGTAGGAGACCGGCTAGTCCCGGTCGCGCCCACGAGTCCGAAGACCTGCCAGCGCGCCGCGTACCCGACCCCGGGTGTGCGGCGGTCCGAGGCCGCGTGGGACGGCTGACGCCACCTGACCCACGCCGCGCCGGCGTGGCGTCCGACGGTGTCCGTCTCCTCGCGTCCGAGGACCGTGAGGTCTCGAACTCCCGAGGAGTGAGTGGTGACAGTCACCGAGGTGGTACCGGTCAGCGGCGAAGCCCTGCGGCGGACACCGATGCAGGTCCGCAAACGCGACGGCGGCACCGAGGCCGTCGACGTCAACAGGATCGTGCGGGCGGTCGAGCGGTGGGCCGACGACCTGACCGACGTCGACCCGATGCGGGTCGCCACCCGTACGATCAGCGGCCTCTACGACGGCGCGACGACGGCGGAGCTGGACCGGCTGTCCATCCAGACGGCAGCCGAGATGATCGGCGCGGAACCGCAGTACTCGCGCCTGGCCGCGCGCCTGTTGGCCGGCTATGTCGACAAGGAGGTCCGTCGGCAGGGCATCGCCTCGTTCAGCGCGGCGATCCGGGCCGGCCACGCCGTGGGCCTGATCGGCGACGAGACCGCCGCGTTCGTCAACGCGCACGCCGAGACCTTCGACAACGCCGTCGACGCCGACGGTGACCGTCGGTTCGAGTACTTCGGCCTGCGCACGGTCTACGACCGGTACCTGCTGCGTCACCCCACCTCAAGGTTGGTGCTGGAGACCCCGCAGTACTGGCTGCTGCGGGTGGCCTGCGGCCTGTCGCGTACGCCTGACGAAGCGATCGACTTCTACCGGCTCATGTCCAGCCTCGCCTATCTGCCCAGCTCACCGACGTTGTTCAACTCCGGCACCCGGCACACGCAGATGTCCTCGTGCTATCTGGTCGACTCGCCGCGCGACGAGCTGGACTCGATCTACGCGCGCTACGCCCAGGTCGCCAACCTGTCCAAGTTCGCCGGTGGCATCGGCATCGCGTACTCCCGGGTCCGGTCCCGCGGTGCGCTGATCCGGGGCACCAACGGGCAGTCCAACGGAATCGTGCCGTGGCTGCGCACACTGGACGCGAGCGTCGCCGCGGTCAACCAGGGCGGTCGACGCAAGGGCGCGGCCTGCGTCTACCTCGAGCCGTGGCACCCGGACATCGAGGAGTTCCTCCAGCTACGCGACAACACCGGCGAGGACGCCCGCCGTACCCACAACCTCAACCTGGCCAACTGGATTCCGGACGAGTTCATGCGCCGGGTCGAGGCGGACGAGATGTGGTCGCTGTTCGACCCCGACGAGGTGCCGGAACTGCCGGACCTGTGGGGGGAGCGGTTCGACGCCGCGT
Source organism: Micromonospora sp. NPDC005174 (assembly GCF_040608495.1). Taxonomy (NCBI): domain Bacteria; kingdom Bacillati; phylum Actinomycetota; class Actinomycetes; order Micromonosporales; family Micromonosporaceae; genus Micromonospora; species Micromonospora sp. NPDC005174. Next base: position 142,446 of record NZ_JBEXIJ010000014.1, read on the forward strand.
ACCGGGCGGCCGAGGCGCAGGGTCGGTACGTGCGGCAGCTGCCGGCGCGTGAGCTGTACGGGAAGATGATGCGGACCCTGGCCCAGACCGGCAACGGCTGGATGACCTTCAAGGACGCGGCCAACCGGCTGTGCAACCAGACGGCCGAGCCGGGCAACGTGGTGCACCTCTCCAACCTCTGTACCGAGATCATCGAGGTGTCCAGCGACGCCGAGACCGCCGTGTGCAACCTCGGCTCGGTGAACGTCGCCGCCCACCTGAGCGACGACGGCATCGACTGGGAACGGCTGCGCGCCACGGTCCGTACCGCCGTGACGTTCCTCGACCGGGTCATCGACATCAACTACTACCCGACGCCGCAGGCGGCGGCGAGCAACCCCCGCTGGCGTCCGGTCGGGCTCGGGTTGATGGGGTTGCAGGACGTGTTCTTCGCGCTGCGGCTGCCGTTCGACTCGCCGGCCGCGCGGGAGCTGTCCACGCGGATCAGCGAGGAGCTGTACCTCACCGCGCTGGAGACCTCCGCCGACCTGGCCCGCCGGTTCGGGGCACACCCGGCGTTCGCGCAGACCCGTGCCGCGCGGGGGCGCCTGCAACCGGACCTGTGGGGTGTCGAGGGTACGCAGACCGCGCGCTGGGCCGCGCTGCGCCAGGAGGTCGAGGAGTACGGGCTGCGCAACTCGCTGCTGGTGGCGGTCGCCCCGACCGCGACGATCGCCTCGATCGCCGGCTGCTACGAGTGCGTCGAGCCGCAGGTGTCCAACCTCTTCAAGCGCGAGACCCTGTCGGGGGAGTTCCTCCAGGTCAACACCGCTCTGGTACGCGAGTTGAAGGCCCGTGGTCTGTGGACCGAGCAGATCCGGTCGGCGATCAAGCGGGCCGATGGCTCGGTGCAGTCGGTCGCGGAGCTGCCGGCCGACGTGCGGGAGCTGTTCCGCACCGCGTGGGAGCTGCCGCAGCGGGCGCTGATCGACCTGGCCGCTGCCCGCGCCCCGTTCATCGACCAGTCCCAGTCGCTGAACCTGTTCCTGGCCTCGCCCACCATCGGCAAGCTCTCCTCGATGTACCTGTACGCCTGGAAGTCCGGCCTGAAGACCACCTACTACCTGCGCTCGCGCCCCGCCACGCGTATCCAGCAGGCGACCGTCGCGGTGGTCACGCCGTCGACGGGCGACGCCGAGGCGTTGGCCTGCTCGCTGGAGAACCCCGAGTCGTGCGAGGCGTGCCAGTGACCGTCGCCGACCCCACCACCGACAGCACCGCCGACGCGAGGACCACACACATGCTGCTCGACCCCGGGATGGACCTCACGCTGCGTCCGATGCGTTACCCGCACTTCTTCGACCGGTTCCGGGACGCCATCCGCAACACGTGGACGGTGGAGGAGGTCGACCTGCACGCCGACCTCGCCGACCTGGACCGGTTGTCGCCGGCCGAGCGGCACCTGGTCAGCCGTCTCGTGGCGTTCTTCGCCACCGGCGACACGATCGTCGCCAACAACCTCGTGCTCAACCTGTACCAGCACGTCAACAGCCCCGAGGGTCGGCTCTACCTGTCGCGGCAACTGTTCGAGGAGGCCGTGCACGTCCAGTTCTACCTCAACCTGCTCGACACGTACGTGCCGGACGAGACCGAGCGGTTCGCGGCGTTCGCGGCCATCGAGAACATCCCGTCGATCCGTCGCAAGGCGGAGTTCTGCTTCCGGTGGATCGATTCGTTGCAGGAGATGCGGGAGCTGCGTACCCGCGAGGACCGGCGGGCGTTCCTGCTCAACCTGATCTGCTTCGCCGCCTGCATCGAGGGCCTGTTCTTCTACGGCGCGTTCGCGTACGTCTACTTCCTGCGCTCGCGTGGCCTGCTGCACGGTCTGGCGTCCGGGACCAACTGGGTGTTCCGCGACGAGTCCATGCACATGGCGTTCGCGTTCGACGTCGTCGACACCGTCCGCGCCGAGGAACCCGACCTGTTCGACGACGACCTCGCCGAACAGGTTCGCCGGATGCTCACCGAGGCCGTCGAGTGCGAGGTCCGGTTCGCCGAGGACCTGGTGGGTCAGGGGGTGCCCGGTCTCACCCTCGTGGACATGCGGGAGTACCTCCAGCACGTCGCCGACCGCCGTCTGGCCCAGCTCGGGATCGCACCGCACTACGGGTCGGCCAATCCGTTCGCCTTCATGGAGTTGCAGGACGTGCAGGAGCTGTCCAACTTCTTCGAGCGGCGGGTGTCGGCGTACCAGGTCGGTGTGAGCGGCGCGGTCGCCTTCGACGACGACTTCTAGGACCCCCACCCCACCCCCTCCCCGCCCCGTCGAGCATGACGTTGTTGCTCCCTATCGGCGTTCGGGGGCCCCAGCTTCATGATCGACGTCGGCGGCGGACGGGGTGTGGGGATGGGGTGGGGGTGTTCTTGGGGGTGGGACGGTGGATCAGGCGGGGGTGCAGGTCGGCGTGCTGGCCGGGGGACTGGTTGAGGTGATGGAGCTGAGGTAGCCGGCGGTGGTCGACGCGCCCGGCGCGAGTTGGCCGTTGTAACTGGCGTTCGCGACGCTCACCTGGCTGCCCGACTGGGCGAGTGTGCCGTTCCACACCTGCGACACCGTCTGTCCACTGGCCAGTGTCCAGGTGACCTGCCAGCCGTTGAGCGTGGACGATCCGGAGTTGGTGACCGACAGCCGCCCCTCGAACCCGCCCTGCCAGGTGTTGACCACGGTGTTGGTGACCCCGCAGGACGGCCCACCCGGGCCGGTCGGCGTCGGTGTCGGCGTCGTGGTGGGGGTCGGCGTCGGAGTGGGCGTCGGGGTCGGGGTCGGGGTAGGCGTCGGAGTGGGCGTCGGGGTGGGGGTCGGCGTGGGCGTGGTGCCGTTGGCCTGGAACTGCCACCAGTCGAGGTTGAACAGGGTGCCGCTGCCGCCGGTGAACCGCAGGTACAGGTCCTGGGTGCCGGTGGCGCCCGAGATCGGGCAGGAGATGGTCTGCCACGCCTGCCAACCGCCGGTGCCGGGCACCGCGCAGCTGCCCACCCGGGTGCCGGTGGGGCTACCGAGGCGCAGTTCGACGGTGCCGCCGGACGCGGCCGAGGCGACCCGCGCGGAGAACGACGTCGCGCCCGTACCGAAGCCGACGCCCTTGACCTTGATGTAGTCCCCGTTCTCGATCCACCCGACGTTCATGCCGCCCCCGCTGGCCGGCTCGGTTTCGATGCCGGAGCCCCAGGCGATGGTCTCGGCCTCCTGCCGCACGTACGGGTTCAGCGTGCCGACCTGGGGCGCGCCCGTCGTGGTCATGTTGATCGTCGGGATCGTGCCGTTGGTGTTGTACGTGAACTTCTCCACGGCCACCGAGCGGGTGTAACCGCTGCCGCCGGGCAGCGCGCCGTTGTGGTAGAAGAAGTACGATCCGCCGTTGAAGTCGATGACCCCGGGGTGGTTGGTGAAGCTCGCGCCCTGGCGGGGCATGACCGTTCCGCGATAGGTCCAGGGGCCGGTCGGGCCCGTCGCGGTCGAGTAACCGATGAACTCGGAGCAGCACTCCGCCGCGAACACGTTGTAGTAGATGCCGTTACGTTTGTAGACCCACGGACCCTCCTCGTAGAGGGTGGGCCGGCTCGCGTTGCCCGTCCGGGTGCCGAACCCGGCGGTGGTGAGCGGGATCTTCGTGGCGCTGCCGCTGTACGAGATCATGTCCGCGTTCAGCCGGACGTACCACAGGTTCGGGTTGCCCCAGTACAGGTACGCCTGGCCGTCGTCGTCGACGAAGACCGTGGGGTCGATCTCGCCGTTGCCCACCAGGGGACGGCCGATGGCGTCCCGGAACGGTCCGGTGGGACTGTCGGCGACGGCGACGCCGATGGCCATCGAGTTGGTCGCCCGGGCGGTGACCGGCACGTACCAGTAGAACTTGCCGTTGCGGGCGACGACCTGGCCGGCCCAGGCGTTGGCGCTCGCCCAGCTGAAGGTGGCGAGGCTCAGCGGGGAGCCGTGGTCGGTCCAGTTGACCATGTCGGCCGACGACCAGACCCGCCAGTCCTTCATCGTGAAGTACGAGGAGCCGTCCTCGTCGTGGCCGGTGTAGAGGTAGACCCGTCCGTTGTGGACCAGGGGTGCCGGGTCGGCGGTGTAGATGTGCTGGACGATGGGGTTGTCCGCGCGGGCGGCCGTGGCCGGCATCAGCGTCGAGACGAGCAGCAGGCTCGTGAGCCAGGCGAGGCCGCGCCGGAGCCGGGTCTTGGTCCGTGGTGGCGGTGTGGGGTGCATCGGTACCTCCAGGGTGGGTCACGACGGGCGGGGCGGCTCGCCGCGTGCGCTGGTGGCGTGTCGCGTGTGTCGTCGCGTGTCGATCGGGGCGGCCGCGGCGGTGCCGCGGGCACGGCGGGAGGGAGTTGGTCGTCTGCCGTGGCTCCCGCGTGCGGCGGCCCGCCGCTGTCGACGGCGGTGGTCAACGTCCCTGAGGGAGGCCCGGACACCCACCAGCGGGCGTTGGTCGTGCACTGCCCCATCGATCCCGACGGATCGGTTGGAGCGGTGAAGCGTGCCCTTCGCCTCTGCGGCCCGAGGGTAGTCTGTTATCGCTAACATTCTCAAGCGATGGATGGACCTGGATTTCGCGCGGCCTCACGGACGGGTCGGCGCAGGGGCGTACGCAGTGGTCGACAGGGCGGTCAGCGCTGCAGGCGGGTCGGGCTTCCCGGTCCGCTGCGACGCACGAGCCACGCCTCCGTGATGTGCGTGAACATCGCCTGGGCCGCGCCCTCGGGGTCGTGGGCGGCGATGCCTTCGTAGATGCGTCGGTGGCCCTGGTTCGACGCCACGCACATGGCGCGCTCGGGCTGGCCCATGTACCGCGCGGTGTTGACGACCTGGCTCTCCAGGGACCGGACGACGCCCCTGGCGATGCGGTTCCCGGACGCCTGCATGACCGTGTCGTGAAAGGCGCGGTCGTGCTCCTGGTAGGTGACGTGGTCGTCCACCAGTTCGTCCATGCGGTCCACCAGGGCGCGCAGCCGGTCGACCGTGGCCGGGTCGGCGAGTCGGGCGGCCACGTTGGCCATGTCGGACTCCAGCACCCGACGGGTGACCACCAGGTCGTCCAGTATCGCCAGGGAGTCGTCCTCGGCGATGGTCGCCGCGAGGACGAGTTCGTCGAGCATGTCCCACGCCGAGGGTGGGGTGACAAGCGTTCCGCTGCCCTGGCGGACCTGCACGAGCCCCTTCTCCTGCAGGATCTTCACCGCTTCCCGGATGACGGTCCGGCTCACCGAGAAGGTCTCGCAGAGCACCGGCTCGGGGGGCAGCGGAGTGCCCGAGGGATGCGCTCCCTGCACGATTCGGGTCACCAACTCAGCGGTGATCGCCCGCGCCAGATTCGCCGGGCGACGCGTCCAGGTCTGCGCCGTCGCGCCGTTGACGGCCGGCCGGTTCGATGTCGTCACGTTCACCTCCGCGTAGCCGCGGGAGCGGGCCCACGAGTCCGCCCCAGTGTAAGGGCAACCGTTGACGTCAGACGTCATACGAGTTACGTTCTCGTCAATCTTGCATCGACGGCCGTTCTCAGGCCACTCCCCATATGAAGGTGAGCAACGATGAAGCAACGAGCAGTGTGGTCCGCGGTCCTCGTTGCAGGGCTGGCCCTGACAGGCTGTGGAAGCGCGACAGGATCGGGTTCATCGTCCGGAGGCTCGGACAAGAAGCTGGTCGTCTGGGATTGGAAGTCCGGCGAGGCCAGCTCTGCCCAGTACGTGGAGAGGGCGAAGGCCGACTTCGCCAAGAAGCACAAGGACGTCGAGGTCGAGTTCGTCGCCCAGCCGTTCGAGGAGTACTACACGCTGCTCGGCGCGGCCATCCAGTCGGGCAAGGGACCGGACGTCATCCTGTTCAACGGTGGCGGCCAGATCCGCGACCGGGTCGACTCGCTCCAGCCACTGGACGAGTACGTCGGCGAGGACCGGCAGCGGCTGGCCGGCTGGGAGGCGTTCGCCAAGGGCGGCAAGACCTACGCCTCTCCCGTGACGCTCCAGGGTCACCCGATCTACTACAACAAGACGCTCTACGAGAAGGCCGGTCTCGACCCGGCGAAGCCCGCCACGACGTGGCAGGAGTTCGTCGCCAACTGCGCTGCCATCACCAAGGCCAGCGGCGCCAAGTGTTTCGCCCTCGGCAACAAGGAGGGCTACGGCATCCAGTTCTTCCTGTCGGCGATGGCGTCGGGTGTCCTGACCCCGCAGGAGTACGACAACTGGATCGCCGGCAAGCGTGACTGGAACTCGCCCAACGTGAAGCGGATCTTCGAGCTGTGGAAGGAGACCGGCACCGCGAAGCTGAACAACGACGGGGCGAACTCCACCGCCATGTTCAACGACGCGTTCGCTGTCTTCCAGTCCGGCAAGGCCGCCCACATTATCGGGCTCATGTCGGACATCGGGCACTGGAAGGACTTCAACGAGTTCATCACGCCGGACAAGCTCGGCGTGATGATGGCCCCGGCGGTGACCAGCGGCGCGACCCCGAGCCTGCCGTACGACGGTGGCATCGGTTACGCGGTCGCCAAGTGGACCAAGGACCCGAAGGTGGCCGCCGACCTGGTGCGCTCGCTGAGCTCCACCGAGGCGCTGAAGGCGTTCTACGCCAACGCGGGCGCGATCACCGCGGACACGACCATCGACGTGTCGGCGAGCGGGCCGGCCGTCACCACGATCGTCTCCGCGCTCAAGACCGGCAAGCCGGCGCCGCACGTGGCGCTCTCCTCGAAGTCGCTCGACCTGATGGGCCGCCTCTCGCAGCAGTTGCTCAGCGGCTCGATCAGCGTGGACGAGGTCGTGAAGCAGATGGCCGCCTCGGACACGGCGGGCTGACCTCGTGACGATCGGCAACTCGCTCCCGTCGGTCCGCTCGGCTTCGGCCGGGCGGGCCGGCGGGGTCCCGCCCTCCGTACCGCCGCCTCGCAATCGCGCCGTCTCCCGGCGTGCCGCCGGCGGCCGTCGCGCCGAGCAACTGGCGCCCTTCGTGCTGGTCGCCCCGGCCGTCCTGATCCTCGTGTTGCTGCGGCTGTGGCCGCTGGCACTCGGCGTCAACTTCTCGTTCACCGGCGACGGCGACCGCGACGGGGCGATGGTCGGCTTCGCCAACTACGTCGACCTGTTCCAGGATCCGCTGTTCCAGCAGGCGCTGCGCAACGTGGGACTGCTGGTGCTGCTCCTGCCGGTGGCGGTGGCCATCCCGGGCCTGCTCGCCACATTCATCTACCTGCGGGTACCGGGGCACCGGTTCTACCGCAGCGTCTACTTCTTCCCGGCCGTGCTGTCCCCGGTCATCGTCGGCGCGATCTTCAACCTGCTGCTCTCGTTTGACGGTCCTGTCAACGTTGTCCTGTCCACGGTGGGCATCGGACCGGTGGACTGGCTCGGTGATCCGGACGTCGCCATGTTCGCCGTCGTCGGCGTCCACATGTGGGCGACCTTCGGGATGGCCCTGGTCGTCTTCCTCGCGGGCTTCGCGACCCTGGACGCCGCCCTGTTGGACGCCGCGCGGGTGGACGGAGCGTCGCTGGCACAGGTGATCTGGCACGTCATCATCCCGAGCCTGACCCGCACCATCCAGTTCGTCTTCGTGACCACGATGATCGGGATGCTGACGTCCATGTTCGGCCTGCTCTACGTCATGACCAGTGGCGGTCCGGAGGGCTCGACCTACCTGCCGGAGTACTACATCTGGATCCAGCAGGGGCGGATGAACCGCCCGGCGCTCGCATCGTCCGCGTCCACCGTCCTGTTCATCATCATGCTCGTCGTCGGGCTCCTGCAGCTCAAGCTGCTCCGACGCGCGGGAAGGGAGGACTGATGTCCCGCGTCCGACTGGGCAGATGGCTGCTCGTGATCCCGATGGGGCTCCTCGCGGCCGCGACGATCTACCCCCTCCTGTTCACGGCGAACGTCGCCATGAAGACCCGCCGGGAGTACATCCTCGACCGCTTCTCACTGGCGGACTCCCTGCGCATCGAGAACATCACCACGGCGTGGACGAGCGTCGGCATGGGCCGGTACGCCGCCAACTCGATCCTCGTGGTGGGCTGCGCGGTGTTCCTGCTGCTGCTGTTCGGGTCGATGGCCGGCTTCGCGCTGAGCCAACTGCGCTTCCGGGGCTCGACGGCGCTGTTCATCGGCTGCCTCGCGGCGCTCTTCGTCCCCTTCCAGGTGATCATGGTGCCGCTGGCCCGGGTCATGGCGGACAGTGGCCTGGTCGACACGTACCCGGGGCTGATCCTCGCGTACGTGGCGCAGTTCCTGCCCTTCACGGTCTTTCTGATGACCAGCTACTACCGGACCATCCCGGTCGAGATCGTCGACGCGGCCCGGATCGACGGCAACAGCGTGTACGGCGTCTACCGGCGGATCATGCTGCCGCTGGGTGCTCCGGCGCTGCTGTCGGTCGGCATCCTCAACACGCTGTTCTGCTGGAACGACGTGCTCATCTCGCTGCTGCTGATGCCGTCGGCCGAGCACCGGACCCTGATGGTCGGGGTGACCTCGCTGCGGGGGCAGTACTCCGAGGACATTCCCACCTTCGCCTCCGGGGTGCTCATCGCCGCGATCCCCGTCCTGGCGGTCTATTTGTTCCTTCAGCGCCAGATCGCCGACGGCGTCGCCGCTGGTTCCACGAAAGGCTGACATGCGCATCACCGGGTATCGAACCCTGACGACGGTCCAGGAGTGGGGCCGACCCGTCGGCGACGCCAACGGCGTGTTCCCCGACGGCGTCACCACGGTGCCGATCACCGTCGTCGAGACCGACGAGGGGATCAACGGCATCGGCCTGGGGCCGCACGTGGAGATCGACAAGATCTTCCCGGCCATCGAGGGGGAAGATCCCCGCGCGGTGTCCACCCTGTACGACCGGATGCTGCGACAGACGTTCAAGGCCGGCCACGCGGGCCTGGTGTTCGGAACGATCGGTGCGCTGGACACCGCCCTGTGGGACATCAAGGCCCAGCTGGCCGGCGAGCCGCTGTGGCGGCTGCTCGGCGGGCGGGACCGCCGCGTTCCCGCGTACGCCTCCGGTCTGGACATCGGACTGACCGACGACGAGCTGGTCGCGGAGTACGAGATCTACGCCGGGTACGGCCTGCGGGCCGCCAAACTCAAGGGCGGTCTCGACATCGAGCGGGACCGGCACCGGCTCGGCCTGGTCCGGGAGGTCCTGACCGAGGCCGGTCACGGTCGACGGCCCGGTCTGATGCTGGACGTCAACGAGGCGTGGTCACGCAAGCAGGCCGTACGCCACGTGGCCGAGCTCGAACGCACCCTCGATCTCATCTGGATCGAGGAGCCGGTCCGCCGTTGGGACGCCGAGGGCCTGGCGGCCGTCGGACGGGGTGTACGGGCGTCGATCGCCACCGGGGAGAACCTCACCGGGCTGGAGCAGTACCGGCCGCTGATCGCGGCGGGCGCGGTCGACATCGTCCAGGCGGCCGCCGTCTGGGGGGTCACCCACTTCCTGCGGGTGGCGGCACTGGCCCACGCCCACGATTTGCCGGTCAGCCCCATCGGCAACATTCCACTCGGTCTCCTGCACGCCGCGACCTCGGTGCCGAACCACCTGGTCAGTGAGTTGCAGGATCTGCGACCTCCGGTGGGCATCGGCCTCGACCTGCACGTCGAGGACGGCGCGTTCGTCCTCGGAGACAGCCCGGGCCTGGGTGTACGGGTGGACGAGGTGGCGATCGCGGCGGTCGGGCACCGCCCGGACGGGCCCTCGGCCGACAGCCCGAACGTCCGTCCCGAGCGGGCGGGCAAACGCCTCCTGGCCGTTGCCGAGCCGACCGTCACCACCGCACCGGTCGGGGTCGAGGCCCTGCTCGTCGACGCGGTCCGGGCCCCGAACGACGTGGCGCCCCTGCGGCACTGAGCCGGTACGGGCCGACTCCACCACTGGACCACGATTGGTCGGATGATTACCGTGTCCGTGGCGCCGACACCGCGCACGCGGCTCCGGCCGCCCTGTCACACGCACCGTACGTACCACCCACGTCGAGACGGAGCAGCAGTGAAGGCGATTGTCTACCAGGGAGCACGTGACCTGCGGGTCGAGGATCGCGCCGCGGAACCGCCGGGCCCCGGCCAGGTGCGAATCGCGGTGGCGTACACCGGGATCTGCGGTACGGACCTGCACATCTTCCACGGCGACATGGACGCCCGCGTGGGCGCGTCGGCGGTCCTCGGGCACGAGATGTCGGGACACGTCGCCGCTGTCGGCGACGGAGTGACCGACCTGCGTGTCGGACAGGCCGTCACGGTGATGCCGACCCGCGCCTGCGGGCGGTGCCCGGCGTGCCGTCGTGGCCACTCGCACGTCTGTCACGCCATGGACTTCCTCGGCATCGACTCGCCCGGCGCCATGCAGTCGTCCTGGACGGTGCCGGCCGACCTGGTGCTTCCGCTCCCCGACGACCTGCCGTTGGACCAGGCCGCGCTCGTCGAGCCGGTCGCGGTGGCCGTGCACGACGTCGGCCGGGCCGACGTGGCATCCGGTGAGCACGTGGTCGTCGTCGGCGGTGGTCCGGTGGGTGTCCTCATCGCGGCCGTCGCCCGGGAGCGCGGGGCACAGGTCCTGCTCGTCGAGCCGGACGGCTTCCGGCGCGGGGTCGCGTCGGGCATCGGGATCGAGGCGGTGGACCCGGGGCCGACCGATGTGGTGGCGCTGGTCAACGAGCGGACCGACGGCGCGGGCGCGGACGTCGCGTTCGAGGTGTCCGGCTCCGCTGCCGGCGTCGGCACGGCCGTGGACGTGCTGACCACCCGGGGCCGGCTGGTGATGGTGGCGATCCACCCGCAGCCGCGTCCGGTGAACCTGCACCGCTTCTTCTGGCGCGAGCTGCAGTTGCTGGGCGCCCGGCTGTACCAGCGCGAGGACGTCGTCGAGGCGATCCGGCTCGTGGCGGCCGGCGTCATCCCGGCCCAGGAGCTGATCTCCCGGGTGCTGCCGGTGGAGGGCGTCACGGATGCGTTCACGGCCCTGGAGTCCGGCGGCGGTGTCATGAAGGTGCTGCTCGACTGGCGGGAGGAGGCGCGATGAGCGCCCTGTTCGACCTGAGTGGGCGTACGGCCCTGGTGACCGGCGCCCGGCGGGGGATCGGTCTGGCGATGGCCGAGGCCCTGGCGTTGGCCGGCGCGGACGTCATCGGGGTCTCGGCGCAGTTGGAGCCGGAGGGCAGTGAGGTCCAGCGGCGTGTCCAGGCGGCCGGTCGCCGGTTCACCGGCATCCGGACGGACCTGGGCGACCGGGCCGCGGTGTACCGGTTGGCCGAGGAGGCCGAGGCGGTGGCGCCGGTGGACATCCTGGTGAACAACGGTGGCACGATCGCTCGTGCGCCGGCCGTGGAGCATCCCGACGAGATGTGGGACCGGGTGGTGCAGGTGAATCTGTCCAGCCAGTTCGTGCTGAGCCGGGAAATCGGTCGGCGGATGGTCGACCGCGGACGCGGCAAGATCATTTTCACCGCCTCGCTGCTGAGCTTCCAGGGCGGCATCAACGTCGCGAGCTACACGGCGGCGAAGTCGGGCCTCGCCGGGCTGACCCGCGCCCTGTCCAACGAGTGGGCCGCACGCGGGGTGAACGTCAACGCGATCGCGCCCGGGTACATCGCCACCGACAACACCCAGGCGCTCCGCGACGACCCCGCGCGTAACGACGCCATCGTGGGTCGCATCCCCGCCGGTCGGTGGGGACGCGCCGACGACCTGGCCGGCGCCACCGTGTTCCTGGCCGCAGCTGCCTCGGACTACGTGCACGGCACCGTCCTGCCCGTCGACGGCGGTTGGTTGGGCCGATGACGGGGGCCCCGCCGGACGGGCGTCCCGGCATCGTCGACGCGCACCACCACCTCTGGGTCCGTGCACGGCACCCCCAGCCCTGGATCGACCCGGACACGATGGCGGCGATCGACAACGACTTCACCCCGGCGGATCTCGCCCCGGCGGCGCGGGCCGCCGGCGTCACCGAGACCGTCGTCGTGCAGTCGATCGCCTCCGTGGCGGAGACCGAACACCTGCTGGGCATCGCCGCCGACGACCCCCTCATCGGCGGAGTCGTCGGCTGGGTCAACCTCACCGCCGACGACATCGACGAGCGCCTCGACCGGCTCCGCGCCGCACGGGGAGGGGAGCGGTTGGTCGCCATCCGCCACCTCGTCCAGTCCGAGCCCGACCCGGCGTACCTCGACCGGCGCGACGTCCGGCGGGGCATCGCGGCTGTCGGCGCCGCCGGCCTCGCCTACGACCTGCTGGTCCGCGACCACCAGCTCCCGGCGGCCACCCGCCTCGTCCGGGACCTGCCCGAGGTGTCGTTCGTCCTGGACCACCTCGCCAAGCCGTCGCTCGGCACGGGTGACCTCGGCGACTGGCCCGCCAACCTGCGGGCGCTCGCCGCCGGGGAGAACGTCACCGCGAAGCTCTCCGGCCTGGTGACCGAAGTGGATGGTCCGTCCTGGTCGGCGTCCGACCTGCGCCCGGCCGTCGACCACGCGCTCGACGCGTTCGGCCCGCACCGGCTCATGTTCGGCTCCGACTGGCCGGTGTGCCTGCTCGCCAGCTCGTACAGCCGGTGGGTCGGCGTGCTCGCCGAGCTGCTGGAACCGCTCGGTGACGGGGAACAGGCGGCGATCTGGCGGGAAACCGCCGTCCGCGCGTACGGGTTGGGGGAGCCGTGACGGGCCGGGCGTTGCCCCGGCGGCCGGCGGTGCGGCTCACCACGCTGGGCTTCGGCGCCGCGCAGGGCGGCAACCTGTACCGGGCGACGTCGGACGACACGTTCGCCGCCGCCGTCGACACCGCCTGGGACGCCGGCATCCGCTACTTCGACACCGCGCCGCACTACGGTCTCGGCCTGTCCGAGCGGCGGCTGGGAGCCGCGCTGCGGTCCCGGCCCCGCGCCGAGTACGTGGTGTCGACGAAGGTCGGGCGGTTGCTCGTACCGTCGCCGGAGAGCGCGGGGGACCGCGATCCGGAGGGGTTCGACGTGCCGGCCGACCACCGGCGCGTCTGGGACTTCAGCCGCGACGGCGTGCTCCGGTCGTTGGAGGCCAGCCTGGAGCGCACCGGTCTGGACCGTGTGGACGTGGTGTACCTGCACGACCCGGACGACCACTGGGAGCAGGCGGCGACCGAGGCGGTGCCCGCACTGGTCGAGCTGCGCGACCAGGGGGTCGTCGGCGCGATCGGGGCCGGCATGAACCAGTCGGCGATGCTGGCCCGGTTCGTGAAGGAGACCGACATCGACGTGGTGATGTGCGCCGGCCGGTACACCCTCCTCGAACAGGGCGCGCTCGACGACCTGCTGCCGGCGGCGCAGGCCGCGGGGGTGGGCGTGGTGATCGCCGGCGTCTACAACTCCGGGCTGCTGGCCCGTGACCAGCCACCCGCCGACGCGACCTACAACTACCAGCAGGCGCCGCCCGAGGTGATCGAGCGGGCCCGGCGGATCGCGACGGTCTGCCAGGAGTACGGCGTCACGCTGCCCCAGGCGGCGTTGGCGTTCGTCCGCCGGCACCCGGTCGTGGTCTCGACGGTGGTCGGCCTGCGCGACGAGGCCCAGGTGACCGAGACCCTGCGCCGCTTCGACGCGGACGTCCCGGAGCAGCTCTGGGTGGCGCTGCGCGACGCCGGACTGCTCCGGTGACGACACGCCGCTGAAAAAGCCGGAGCGCCGGCCACCCGTCGTCAGGAGCGGGTGGCCGGCGCTTCGTTCGCGCTACGGTCCGGTGGTCAGACCTGGGTGAACCGCCACTGCTGGTTGGCGGCGCTGTGGCAGCCCCACTGCAGCAGTCGGGCCCCGTCGGCGGTCGAGGCGCTGTTGACGTCCAGGCAGAGCCCGCTCAGCGCGCTCTTGACCGTGTAGACACCGGTGGTGCCGGTCGACGTCACGGTGAACTTCTGTTGGTTGGAGTTGTTGCAGGTGGTGTGTTGCAGGAAGGCGCCCTGCGCGGTCGAGCCCCCGACGACGTCGAGGCACTTACCGCTGTGCACCGCCTTGAGGTAGACGGCGCCGCCGCCGGCGTCCACCGCCTGCCACTTCTGGTTGTTGGCCCCGGTAGCCGCCCACTGCACGACCTGCGCGCCGTCGGCGGTGGAGACACCGCTGACGTCCATCAGCTTGCCGCTGTGTTGGGCCGTCAGGGTCCAGGTCTTCCCGGCCACGCCGGTACCGGTGTCGCCGCCGGGGACCCCCACGCCGTTGCCGCCGAAGGTGAACGCGTCCAGGTCGAACCAGTTGGACGTGCTGCCCTTGAACACCATGTAGAGCGTGTGCGTCCCGGACAGGGCCGCGACGCTCACCGCCGACGTGGACTGGTAGTTGTCCCAGCCGCCGGTGCTCGGCACGGTCGTGGTGGCCAGCAGGGTGCCGGTCGGCGAGTCGGCCCGCAGCTCGATGGAACCGCCGCCGCTGGGCGACGACAGCCGGTAGCTGACGGTGCTGATGCCCGACAGGCTCATCGGGTTGAACGCCACCCAGTCGTTGTTGGAGATGTCGCCGACGCGCTTACCGCTCTCCGCGGCGCTCTGGTCGACGACCCGGACGCCGGACTGGCTGCTGAAGTACTCGGCCTGCTTGTGCTTCGGTTGCAGGATCGCCTGCGCGTAGCCGGTCAGCGGTGAACCGCCACCCGAGCCGCCGTTGTCGGTGTAGCGGGCGTTGAGCACGTAGTACAGGTTCGCGCCTTCGGGGTGCCCACCGAGCAGGTCGGTGGAGATGGTCCCCGAACAACCCGGGTACTCGGTGGTCTCGTGGGCGTGGTCGTCGTGGCCGAGGGCCGGGTTGACGAACACCTTGGTGCAGTCGATGGCCGCGCCGCCGGGGTCGGAGACACTGACCGTGTACGAGACCTTGTCGCCGAAGTTCAGCATGCCTCCGTTGGGCGGCACGTTGATGGTGACCACCGGGGCGGTGTTGCCGACGGTGATCTGTACGTTGGCGAAGCCGGTCTTGCCGGTGTTGTCGGTGACCTTCAGCTGTGCGGTGTAGTCGCCGTTGGTCGTGTAGGTGTGTGCCGGGTTGGCCGCCGTGGAGGTACCACCGTCACCGAAGGTCCACTGGTAGCTGAGGGTGTTACCCGGGTCCGGGTCGGTCGTGCCGGCGCTGCTGAACTGGACGGTCAGCGGGGCGCTGCCGCTGGTCGGCGTACCGACGGCCTTCGCGATCGGTGACCGGCCGCCCTGGATGTAGTCGATGCGGTAGAGACCGGAGTCGTTGTTGCCACCGCCGAAGTTCGATCCCCACTCGAGCAGGTACAGCGAGCCGTCGGGGCCGAACTCCATGTCCATCGGCTTGTTGAAGTTGCCGCCGGGCAGGAACGGGTTGGTCCGGGTGACCGCCGTCGAGGAGTCGAAGTGGACCTCCTTGACGTAGTTGCGCGCCCACTCGTAGAAGAAGTGCACGCCGTCGTAGTACGGCGGGAACTTCGTCGCCGACGGGTTGTTCGCGTCGTACCGGTACACCGGACCGCCCATCGGCGCCGACCCGCCGGAGCCCAGCTCGGGGAAGGTCGTCGAGGCCGGGTAGCCGTACCAGATGTTCGGCGAGACGATCGGCTTGAGGTTGACCAGGCCGGTGTTGTTGGGCGAGTTGTTGACCGGCGCGCTGCAGTTGAACTTCGACCCGACGACACCCGTGTCCGGGTTGAACGGCGCGTACGGCTGGTTGTTGCCGTGGCAGAACGGCCAGCCGTAGTTACCGGCTGCCTTGATCACGTTCAGCTCGACGAGACCCTCCGGGCCGCGGTTGGTCGTCGGCGGGTTGCGGTCGGGGCCGTAGTCGGCCAGGTAGACCCAGCCAGTTGCCGGGTCGATCGAGAAGCGGAAGGGGTTGCGGAAGCCCATGGCGTACACCTCGGGCTTGGTCTGCGCCGTGCCCTGGGGGTAGAGGTTGCCGGACGGGATGGTGTACCCGCCGCTGGCCGAGGGCGTGATGCGCAGCAGCTTGCCGCGCAGGTCGTTGGTGTTGCCGGCGGACCGGGCGGCGTCCAGGTTGGCCTTGCCGGACCGCCAGTCCAGCGGAGCGTAGCCCTGCCAGTTGGGGTCGAGGTTGGGTGGCGTGTCGTCGCCGGTGCCGATGTAGAGGTTGCCGTCCGGCCCGAACTCGATGTAGCCGCCGGTGTGGCCGGGCTCCGCGAAGGTCCGGTCCCGGTACGCCGGGATGTCGATGATCCGCGCCTCGGTGGACAGGTTGAGCGTGTCACCGGAGAGCGTGTAGCGGGAGACCCGGTTGACGTCGGTCGAGCTGCTCGCCGGGGAGTGGTACAGGTAGACGTACCCGTTGCTCGCGAACGCCGGGTCGATCGCGACGCCGGTCAGGCCGTCCTCACCGCCGGTGTAGACGCTCAGCGTGGCGGCGGTGACGGTGCTGTTGGTGCTCGGCTTGAAGATCTTGACCTGGCCGCCGCGCTGGACGTACAGCACGCGGCGGTCGGGCAGCACGGCCATCGCCATCGGATCGGCGGTGTTGTCGTCCAGCGTGCGCTTCTCGAAGTTGCCCCAGACGGTGCCGCCGCAGTCACCGGGCACGTTGCCGGCGGCCCACTTGATGCCTCCCAGGACGTGGTTGCGGAAGTAGGTCTCGCTGTACGACTCGATGGCGTGGCCCATCGCGGTGGCCCACACCCGTCCTCCGCCGGTGTTGCGGCACCACGAGATCGGGTGGTCCGGGCCCATCGCCCGCGAACCCGGGTTGTACGTGCGCTCGTCGGCGGTCACCAGGACGTGCACGTTGCCGCGCGGGTTGGAGTCGAAGTTGTACCACTCCTCGCTGCGGCTCCAGCGGTCCGGCAGGCCGACCGTCGACGGGTGCTGCTTGTCGGCGACGATGGCGGTGCCGGCGAGCACTCCGGGGGAGTGCTCGGGCATGTGGGCTCCGCCGTTCATCATCTGGTCCCACCACGGGTACTCAGACTCGATGCCCATGTCGGTGGCGTTGTGCACACCGACGATGCCCTTGCCGCTGGCGAGGTAGCCCTCGATGGCCTGCCGCTGCGAGGCCGAGGTCCAGACCATGCCGGAGGTCTGGAGCATGATGACGACGTCGAAGGTGGCGAGGTTGGAGGCCGTGAAGACGCTGGCGTCCTCGGTCTGCACCACCTCGAAGTTGTTGGCGGTGGCCTGCTGCTGGATCATCGAGATCCCGGCGGGGATCGAGTCGTGCCGGTAGCCGGCGGTCTTCGTGAACAACAGGGCGCGGAAGGCCGGGGCGGCCGACGCCGGCGGGGCCAGGCCGAGGGCCACCAACAGGCCGACGATCAGTCCGATGATCAATGTGGGGCGACGCATGCCGTCTCCTAGGTCTGGGCGGGCAACTCCGATTGCGAGCACGGGCCGCCAGCGCGTCAGGTCGTGTCTGGGCGCGCGGGAGCCACGAGTGTGCTGGTCGCGGTCGTCGTGCCGTCCGCCGAAACGGCAGTCAGCCCCGCTGGATGTCACACAGCGTGATGTGGGCTGTGATCTCGTCCATGGTCTGCGAGGTCAGGATGAGCTATCCATCGACAGGTGTCAATGAAACGTCGAGCGTCGGATGTTACCCCTCGGTAGGGGTGCTCGGGCCTGACTCGTCCGTGTCGACACTCGCGCCGATCGAGTGCCGGGCCTGGCAGTCGCCGCAGATGGAGGATTGCGGACCCGCATCCAAACATCTATCTTCATACGTGTGATGTTTCCTCGATGTCAAGGAAATGTTTGCACCATAAAAACGCAAGTTCTGCACCAGCCTGCGAAAGTGCGTCGCTCAGCGCGCCGAACGGCCTACCGGCCGTTGTGCTGTTCCCGTCGATGACTACTATCTGTAAGGGCTATCGGGATGTCAGACCCACCACCGGCACCGCTGCTGGCCCTACGGGGCATCGGCAAGTCCTTCCTCGGTGTCCGCGTCCTCGAGGGTGTCGACCTCGACGTCGCACCGGGTGAGGTGCACGCCGTCGTCGGCGAGAACGGCGCCGGGAAGTCGACGCTCATGAAGATCGTCTCCGGTGGGTACGCCCCGGACGAGGGTGCCATCGAGTTCGCCGGCCAACCGCGCTCGTTCCACGGCCCCCGCGACGCACAGCGGGCCGGCGTCGGCATCATCCACCAGGAGTTCAACCTCCTGCCCGAGCGCACCGTCGCGGAGAACGTCTACCTGGGTCACGAGCCGGTCCGGCGCGGCCTGGTCGACCGTCGCGCGATGCTCGACCGCACCCGCGAACTCCTCGCCTCGATCGGCGAGACCGCGTTGCCGGCCGACGCCCGGGTCGGGCGGCTGGGCGTCGCCCAGCAACAGGTCGTCGAGATCGCCAAGGCGCTCGCCCTGGACGCGCGGCTGCTCATCATGGACGAGCCGACCGCGGCGCTGGCGGATCAGGAGGTCGAGCTGCTCTACGGGTTGGTACGCAGGCTCCAGGAGCGCGGCATCGCTCTGCTGTACGTCTCGCACCGGCTCACCGAGGTCTTCGACCTGTCCAGCCGGATCACAGTGCTCAAGGATGGTCGTCGTGTGACCACGGTGGACACCGCGCAGACCAACGCCGACGAGTTGGTGCGGCACATGGTCGGCCGTGAGCTGTCCAGCTACTACCCCGACCGGGCCGGCCCCGACGACCGCGGGTCGGTACGGCTGACCGTCCGTGGCGGCGGCAACCGCAAGCTGCGCGACGTGGACCTCGAACTACGCGCCGGCGAGGTGCTCGGCGTGGGCGGCCTGCAGGGCTCCGGACGATCCGCGCTGGCCCGTGCGCTCTTCGGCGTGGCGCCGTTCACGACCGGCGACGTCGAGCTCGACGGTAGGCCGGTGCGGCTGCGTTCACCGCGCGCCGCGATGCGGGCCGGCATCGCGTACGTCACCGAGGACCGCAAGGGTGAGGGCATCGTGGCGCGGCAGTCGGTGCTCGACAACGCGCTGCTCGCCAGCCGGGCCGTCTTCGCGGCACGGTCCGGCCGTGCCGCCCGCACCGCACGGGTACGCGAGCTGCTCGCCGCCGTGGAGGTCCGCGCCGCCGGCGACGACCAGGAGATCCGCTTCCTCTCCGGGGGCAACCAGCAGAAGGTCGTCCTGGCCCGTTGGCTCGCGCTGAAACCACGGATCCTGATTTTCGACGAGCCGACCCGGGGCATCGACGTTGGCGCGAAGTCCGCCATCCACGATCTGGTCCGCCGCCTCGCCAGCGACGGCGCGGCCGTCCTGATGATCTCGTCCGAACTGCCGGAGCTGCTCGGCATGAGCGACCGGATGGTCGTCCTGCGCGACGGCCGGATCGCGGGCGAGCTGCCCGCCGGCGCGACCGAGGAGGACGTGGTCGCCCTGGCGGTCGGCACCGTCCGAGAGGTCGTCTTGTGAGCGCGAGGAGTGAGCCGGTTTTGCGAGCCCCGGAGTCGCGAACGAAAGGTGGCTCAGCATGACCGCCCTGTCGCTGCGTCCGGCCCGCCGCGCGGTGCCGGGTGTGTACGTGGCTCTGGCCCTCACCCTCGTCGTCGGCTGGCTGATCGTCATGCTCGACGGCGGTCAGCTCTTCAACCAGTCGACGACGGTGAGTCTGCTGCACGTCGCCGCCGGCCTCGGGCTCGTCGCGGTCGGGCAGACCCTGGTCATCCTCGGTGGTTCTCTCGACCTCTCCGTGGCGTTCGTGATCAGTCTGAGCACGCTGGTGGCGGCCGAGGCGATGAACGGCAGCGACGGCGCGCTGCTGCCGGCGATCGGGCTCGCCCTCGCGGTCAGCGCCGGCGTCGGGTTGCTCAACGGGCTGCTCGTCACCAAGCTGCGGATCAACGCGTTCATCGCGACCCTCGGCGTCGGGCTGCTGCTCAAGGGCTACCTCGACAACGGATACGACGGCCCGGCCGGCGAGAGCGCCCCCGCGCTCGTGCGGACCCTGGGATACCAGCGGATCGGTCCGGTGCCGGTGTCCTTCCTGCTGCTGCTGGCGGTGACCGCGGCGGCCTGGTTCGCACTCTCGCGCACCCGGTTCGGTCACCACCTGGTCGCCGTCGGCGGCGATCCGGAGGTCGCCCGGCTCTCCGGCGTCCGCAACGACCGGGTCCTGGTCACGGCCCACATGCTGTGCTCCCTCTGCGCCGGCCTGGCCGGGGTCTATCTGGCCAGCCGACTCGGCTCCGGCGCGCCACGGGTGGGCACCGAAGGGCTCTACGACCTGGAGTCCATCGCCGCGGTGGTCCTCGGCGGCACCGCCCTCGCGGGCGGTCGCGGGGGAGTCCTCGGCACGATCGGCGGCGTGCTGCTGCTCGCCAGCATCGACGCGGTCTTCAACCAGCTCGAGGTCGACGCGTTCTTCAAGCAGGTGATCCGCGGAGTGATCATCATCGCCGCGGTCGCCGTCTACGCCCGACGGGCCATGCGAAAGGCGGGGTCCTGACCATGCGGGTCGCCGAGCGTCGTCCGCTCACCCTGCGGATCCGTCCCGACGGGATCGCGCCGATCGCCGCGCTCCTTGCGGTGCTGCTGATCCTCATCGCGTTCGTCCAACCCGACTTCCTCGCCCCGGGTTCGCTGATGTCGTTCCTGGGCCGTTCCGCGCCGATCATCCTGCTCGCCGCCGGTCAGTACTTCGTGATCGTCAGCGGGGAGTTCGACCTCTCGGTGGGTTCCCTGGTCACTGCGCAGGTCGTCGTCGCCGCCCGCCTCATCGACAGTGATCCGTCGCGCACCTGGCCGGTGGTCGCGCTGCTGCTCGTCGGCGGCGCGTTCGTCGGGTTGGTCAACGGCGTGGTCACCACGGTGCTGCGGGTGCCCTCCTTCATCACCACCCTCGGCATGTTCCTGATCCTCGTGGGCGCCGTGTACCTGTGGTCCGACGGCGCGCCGAAGGGCGGCCTCTCGGAGGAGTTCCGCCGGTTCGGCCGACGGGCCATCGAGGACGTGCCACTGCTGGGCCGGATTCCGTACGCGCTGATCGTCCTGGTGGTGGTCGCCGTGATCGCCGTGGTGCTGACCCGCTCGGACTTCGGCCGCACGCTCGTCGCGGTCGGGGACAATCCGCGCACCGCCGAGATGAGCGGCGTACGCGTCGGACTCACCAAGACGATCGCGTTCGTGCTCAGCGGCGTCGCGGCGGCGATCGCGGCGATCCTGCTCGGCGGGTACAGCGGGGTGTCGTTCCAGGCCGGCGTCGGCCTGGAGTTCGGGGCGATCACCGCCGTCGTGCTCGGTGGGGTCGCCCTCGGCGGCGGTCGCGGCTCGGTCGTCGGGGCGATGCTCGGTGCGCTGACCCTCGAGACGCTCTTCGCGCTGATGAACTTCACCGGCGTCTCCGGTGCCCTCAGATCGACCGTCCAGGGCGTGATCATTTTGCTCGCCGTGGCGGTCTCGGCTTCGCGTTCCTCCTCCTCAAGATAAAGGTGATTCGATGAGACGATCCATGACCGCCCTGGCCGCGGTGGGTGTGCTGGCACTGGCCACCGCCGGGTGTGCCACCGACGAGCCGACCGCCTCCCCGTCCGGCAGCGCGTCCGCCGCCGCCGGGTCCGGCACCGGGGAGCAGTCCAAGTTCTTCGTGCAGGCCGACTACGACAATGAGCTGGCGCTGCTCGACGCCGCACCGACGGGCCCGGCCGACAAGCCGTGGGAGCAGGTGCTCAACCCGAAGATGGTCGACACCGCGAAGTTCAAGAAGGCCGGTCCGCACAAGATCTGCTTCTCCAACGCGGCGCTGAACAACCCGTGGCGGCAGGTCGGGTTCAAGACCATGCAGGCCGAGGTCGAGGCGCAGCGTTCCCGCATCAGCGAGTTCGTGCACGTCGACGCCGAGGGCAAGGACCAGAAGCAGATCGCCGACATCAACGATCTGCTCGGCAAGAAGTGCGACGCGCTCATCGTGTCGCCGAACACCACCGCCACGCTCACCCCGGCCGTCGAGGCCGCCTGCAAGGCCGGCCTGCCGGTGGTCGTCTTCGACCGCGGCGTCAACACCACCTGCCCGGTGACGTTCATCAACCCGGTCGGCGGCTACGGCTTCGGTCACGTGGGCGCGGAGTTCGTCAGCCAGAAGATGAAGCCCGGCGGCAAGGTGCTGGCCCTGCGTATCCTGCCCGGCGTCGACGTGCTGGAGACCCGCTGGTCCGCCGCGAAGATCGCACTGGACAAGGCGAAGGTCGACGTCGTGGGCGTGGAGTTCACCGACGGCGACCCCGCCAAGACCAAGAAGATCGTGAACGACTACATCCAGCGGTACGGCACGATCGACGGTGTCTGGATGGACGCCGGAGCGGTCGCCGTGGCGGCGGTCGAGGCCTTCCAGGACGCCGGCAAGCCGGTACCGCCGATGAACGGCGAGGACCAGCTCGACTTCCTGAAGCTGTGGAAGGACAAGAAGCTCACCGCCATCGCGCCGACCTACCCGACGTACCAGTGGCGCACGCCGATCATCGCCGCGCTGAACATCCTCGACGGGACCCAGGTCTCCAACCCGTGGAAGCTGCCGCAGCCCACGGTCACCCAGGACAACCTGGACCAGTACCTGGACGCGAGCATGCCGCCGTTGCACTACGCGATGTGCGGCTGCCGCGACCTGCCCGGCTATCCGCAGCGCTGGAAGTAGGTTGCGGTGTACACCATCGGCGTCAACCCCTGGGTGTGGGCCTCGCCGGTCGACGACGAGGCCCTCGCCCGGCTGATCCCGCGGATCGCCTCCTTCGGGTTCGACGCGGTCGAACTGCCGATCGAGCAGCCCGGCGACTGGGACCCGGCCCGCACGCGGGACCTGCTGGCCGCGCACGGCCTCGTCGCGGCCGGGGTCTGCGCGGTCACCCCGCCCGGGCGGGACCTGGTGGATGCCACGCCGGCCGTCGTCGAGTCGACAGGCGCGTACCTCATGGGGTGTGTGGCGAGCGCGGCGGCGGTCGGCGCGCCCTGCGTCGGCGGCCCGGTGTACGCGGCGGTCGGCCGTACCTGGCGAATGTCGGCGGCGGCCCGGGTGGCCTGCTACGCCGACTTCCGGCGGGCTCTCGCGCCGGTCGCCGACCGGGCCGGCGAGTGCGGCGTGAGCATCGGCGTCGAGGCGCTGAACCGCTACGAGACGAGCGTGGTCAACACCGTCGAGCAGACGATCGAGCTGATCGACGGCCTGCCCCCGAGCGTCGGCATCATGATCGACACCTATCACATGAACATCGAGGAGGCCGACCCCTACGCCGCCCTCGCGCTGGCCGGCCCGCACATCAAGCACGTCCAGGTCAGCGGCACCGACCGGGGCGCTCCCGGGGCTGACCACTTCGACTGGCCCCGCTTCTTCTCCGTCCTGCGGGGCACCGGCTATCGGGGCGCGGTCTGCATCGAGTCGTTCACGGCCGACAACGCGACAATCGCCACCGCCGCGTCGATCTGGCGGCCCCTGGCCCCCTCCCAGGACCGCCTCGCCCTCGACGGTCTGCACCATCTCCGGAAGGTCGTCGCCTGACCTGGCGTCGGCATGCCCACGTTGTTAGCGCTAACCCCACCGATCCACGTCCCCCACCCCCACCACCACAGGAGATCGCCCCGTGTCCGTCTCATCCATCCCCATGGCGCGCAGGCTCCTCGCCGGCGCCGCCACGGCGGCACTGACCGCTCTGGTCGCCGTGACCGTCTCGGCCACACCGGCCGCCGCGGCCACCACCACCCTCTACGCGTCCCCGGCCGGCAGCGGTAGCACCTGCTCATCGAGCCAGCCGTGCTCGCTGAGCGGCGCGCAGGCTGCGGTACGTACGCTCAACAGCTCCATGTCGGGCGACATCGTCGTGGAGTTGGCCGACGGCGTCTACCGGCTCACGTCGCCGCTGCGCCTGACCGCCGCCGACTCCGGCACCAACGGCTACCAGGTGATCTGGCGGGCGGCAGCCTCGGCCCGCCCGACGATCAGCGGCGCGCGGGCGGTCACCGGGTGGTCGCTCGTCGACTCCGGGAAGAACATCTGGCGGGCCAGCGTCCCCGCCGGGTTGGACAGCCGGCAGCTCTACGTCAACGGCGCCATCGCCACCCGGGCGCGTACCGCCGTCAACCGCGCCGACTTCACCTTCACCACGAGCGGCATGCGGTTCAGCAACAGCGCGCTGAGCTACCTGAACAACGTCGGTAACCAGAGCCGGGTGGAGGTGGAGAGCGTCGGCTCGTTCACCGACCGGTACTCGCCCGTGCAGAGCATCAGCGGAAACTTCCTGACGATGCAGCAGCCGGCCTGGAACAACAACACGTTCGGCTTCGACACCCTGTCCCGCCCGCACCGGGCCGGCCCGTTCTACCTGGCCAACGCGTACGAGTTCCTCGACTCGCCGGGGGAGTGGTACCTCAACCCGGGCAGCGGCCAGCTCGACTACATCCCGCTCTCCGGGCAGAACATGAGCAGCGTGAGCGTGGAGCTGCCGCAGGTGCAGTCGCTGGTCAGCGTGGGTGGCACGTACGACGCGCCCGCGCACCACATCTCGTTCAGCGGCATCACCTTCACCGGCACCAGCTGGCTCGGCCCGAGCAGCAGCAACGGTTTCGCCGACCAGCAGACCGGCGCGCACATCGTCGGCACCTGGGCCCGTCCGTCCGACGCGCTGACCTCCTGCCAGGAGGGCTGCCCCCTGTTCGAGGCCACCCGCCCGAGCTGGGCACAGATGCCGGCCGCCGTGCAGGTCTCCGCCGCCAACACCATCTCCTTCGCTGACTCCCAGTTCGTCAACCTCGGTCAGACGGCCATCGGCATCGGCAACGACGCCAACGCCCACGCGAGCGGTGTCGGGCTGGGCACCAGCAACATCACGGTCACCCGCTCCGAGATCGCCCGTAACTCCGCCGGCGGCATCGTGGTCGGCGGCGTGCGCGCCGACGCCCACCACCCCGGCGACCAGCGGATGGTCAACCGGAACGTCACCATCAGCAACAACCGGGTGCACGACCTGGGTGTGGAGTACCGGGGCGTGGTGTCGATCCTGACCACCTACGTCAACACCTCGCTGGTCTCGCACAACGAGGTCTACAACATGCCGTACACCGGCCTGTCGGTGGGTTACGGCTGGGGTGCCAACGACGCCGGCGGCAGCCAGCACTACGCCAACCGGGGCCTCTACAACTACCAGCCCCGCTATTCGACGGCCACCACCGCGGCCAACAACCAGGTCGTCGGCAACTACGTGCACGACGTGATGCAGCAGATGACCGACGGCGGGTGCATCTACACGCTCTCGGCGAACCCGGGCGGGACCATCAACCAGAACTACTGCCTGCGTACCAACGGCTGGTTCGGGCTCTACTTCGACGAGGGCTCGCGCTACTACACCGCCCGCAACAACGTGTTCTCCTCCACCGGCACCTGGGCCACCGCGAACTACTACTACGCCGAGAACATGGGCAACTTCACGGTCACCAACAACTGGTCGTCCAACGGCAGCACCAACGTGACCAACGGGGACCGCGGCAACGTCGTCAACAGCAACGTCACGGTCTCCAACGGGAGCTGGCCGTCGGGCGCGCAGTCCGTGATCGCCGCGGCCGGTGTCCAGAGCGGGGGCAGCACCAACCCGCAGAGCGCGCAGCTCGTCGGCGTCCAGTCGGGTCGCTGCGCCGAGATCGGCAACTCCAGCACCACCAACGGGACGCAGGCCCAGCTCTGGGACTGCATCAGCGGGGCCGCCAACCAGCGGTGGACCGCCACCGCGAGCAGGCAGCTCATGGTGTACGGCAACAAGTGCCTGGACGCCTCCGGCCAGGGCAGCGCCAACGGCACCGCCGTGGTGATCTGGGACTGCAACGGCCAGGCCAACCAGCAGTGGAACGTCAACGCCAACGGCACGATCACCGGCGTGCAGTCGGGCCTCTGCCTGGACGCGAACGGCGCCGGCACGGCGAACGGCACGAAGCTCATCCTGTGGTCGTGCAACGGCGGCACCAACCAGCAGTGGCAGTTGCGCAGCTGACATGGGCTCGCCCCGGCCGGCCGCACCCCGGCCGGGGCTCCCCGGTGGCGGCAACCGCGAGAATGCGGCCCCCCATCGATGCCGGCCATCCACCGGTGGATGTGTTAACGCTAACCCGTAGAGGTCACGTCTTCAGCGGCGGCACCCAGCTCAGCGGGTGCAGCGCCGGCAGCCAGCCCGCCGCGTACGTCGGCCTGCACGGTATCGGCGCCTCGGTGCTCACCACCTCCTCGGGTCGGTCGTCGAGGGACGCCCTCGTGCGAACCAGCGGGTGCACCGCGCAGAGCGAAACCTCGGGCGGCGGTGCGCCAAGACATGGAAGTAGTTGAATTCGACGAAACGGCTCCGTAATATGACCGGCGTCTGCTGTTAACGCTAACAGTGGCAAGACGGTGCCCGCCTCATCCGGGCGGCCGTCCTCCGTGGACGGCACTATCGAAAGGACGCTCCCGTATGAAGCGAAACGTCCGAGCCCGCTACTGGGGGCGGGCCGCGGCGGCCGGTCTGCTCGTGGCCGCCGCCCTCGTCGGTCTACGTGCGCCCGGGGCGCAGGCGCTGGAGAACGGCGTCGCCCGGACACCCCCGATGGGGTGGAACAGCTGGAACTCGTTCGGCTGCAACATCAGCGAGGGGCTGATCCGGCAGACCGCCGATGCGATGGTCAGCAACGGAATGCGCGATCTCGGCTACCAGTACGTCGTGGTCGACGACTGTTGGTTCAACCCGAACCGTGACAGCGCCGGCAACCTCCAGGGCGACCCCACCCGCTTCCCCAGCGGGATGAAGGCGCTCGGCGACTATCTGCACGCGCGGGGGCTGAAGTTCGGCCTCTACCAGGTGCCGGTCGACAAGACCTGCGCCCAGTACTTCAACAGCTATCCCGGCGCGACCGGCAGCCAGGGCCACGAGGCGCAGGACGCCCGGCAGTTCGCCGCCTGGGGTGTCGACTTCCTCAAGTACGACTGGTGCTCGCCGAACGGCAGCATCAACGACCAGGTCACCACGTTCGCGAAGATGCGGGACGCGCTGGCCGCGACCGGCCGGCCCATCGTCTACAGCATCAACTCCAACAGCATCCACGCCAAGACCGGCCCGCAGCGCAACTGGGGCGACGTGGCGAACATGTGGCGGACCACCGAGGACATCACCAACGCGTGGGACACCGGGCAGACCAACGGTTACCCGATGGGCATCCAGAACATCATCAACGTGACCGTTCCGATGGCCTCGTACGCGCGTCCGGGTGGGTTCAACGACCCGGACATGATGGAGGTCGGCCGCGGTGGCATGAACGACACCGAGATGCGCAGCCACTTCGCGATGTGGGCGATCATGGCGTCGCCGCTGATCGCCGGCAACGACGTCCGCAACATGAACTCCGCGACGCAGACGATCCTCAAGAACCCGTACCTGATCGCCATCAACCAGGACGCCCTCGGGTTGCAGGCCAGCCAGGTGTCGTTCGACGGCACCCGCCGCGTGCTGGCCAAGCGGCTGGCCAACGGCGACGTCGCCGTCGCCCTGTTCAACCAGGGCGGTTCGACGACGACGATCTCCACCTCGGCCGCCGCCGTCGGCAAGTCCGGCAGCTCCTTCACCCTGGTGGACGCCTGGAGCAACAGCACCAGCACGAGCACCGGCTCCATCTCCGCCAGCGTCCCGGCGCACGGCACGGTGGTGTACCGGGTCAGCGGCGGCGACACCAGCACCCCGCCGCCGACCACGGCCCCGCCGACCACGCCGCCGCCGTCGACGACCTCCTTCGCGCTGGCCAGCGCGGCCTCCGGACGCTGCCTGGACGTTCCGCAGAGCAACACCACCAACGGCACCCAGCCGGTGATCTGGGACTGCAACGGGGCGGCCAACCAGCGCTGGACGTCCAGCGGGCAGACCCTCCAGTCGCTCGGCAAGTGCCTGGACGCTCCCACCAACGCCACAGCCGGCAGCAAGGCCCAGATCTGGGACTGCAACGGCGGCGCCAACCAGCGGTGGACGTTCAACTCGAACGGCACGATCAGCGGGGCGCAGTCCGGCCTGTGTCTCGACGTGAACAACAACGGAACCGCCAACGGCACGACGGTGCTCCTGTGGACCTGCAACGGCGCCGCCAACCAACGCTGGACGCAGCGCTAGCCGGTCTGGTCAGGGGCTCCGATGTAGGCGTTGACAGCAGTACCGACAGGTCCGGTCCGGGGCGACAGCGTCCCGGGCCGGGCCTGTCGTTCGTCCGCCTCGGCCGGGGCGAGGCGGGGTCAGCGGGCGGGAGGCGCCAGGGACCGGCGGCGGCGCAGCGGCATGGCGACGAACGACGGTTCGGCGGCGCCACCGTCGAGGAGCAGCTCGACCGCGCGCCGGCCCATCAGCTCGTGTGGCAGCGCTGTGGTCGCCAGGCTCGGGCGCAACCAGGCCGCGATCGGGTCGTCGTCGAACGAGATCACCGAGATGTCGTCCGGGACGCTGAGGCCTGCCTCGCCGAGTGCCTGGTAGGCGCCGAACGCCAGCCGGTCGTTCATGCAGATGATCGCGCTCGGTCGCTGCGGCCTGTTCAGGAGCGCCCGGGTGGCGGCATAGCCGTGCTCGGGCAGCCACTCGGTGCAGAAGGACTCCGTGAGGAGCGTGACGCCCGCGTCGCCCAGCGCCTGCTGGATGCCGCGCAGGCGGGCCCGGGCGGCGAGGGAGATCTCCGGGTCGCCCTCCTTGAGCCGGTTGCGCCCGATGAGCGCGATGGCGTCGCGGTGACCGTGCTCCAACAGGGCGGTGGCGACGGCGCGGCCGGCCCGGTCGTCGTCGGGAAGCACGCAGGGCAGGCCGTCGGAGCTGGTGGCGTTGAGCAGCACCACGGGGCCGCCGAGGATGGCCGGCGGCACCATCAGCCGCCGGGTGGCCATCGCCGCGTAGATCACCCCGTCGACCTGCCGGTCGAGCATGGCCTCGATGGCGTACTGCTCGAACGTGGCGTCGCCCTGCGTCTCGGTGATGAGCAGCACGTGGTCGCGTTCCCGGGCCGCGTCCAGCGCGCCGCGGATGAGACCGCCGGCGAAGCGGGTGGTGGCGACGATGTCGGAGACGAACGCGATGGTCGCGGTCTTGCGGGTACGAAGGCTGCGCGCCGCGAGGTTCGGCCGGTAGCCCAGCTCCTCGGCGGCGGCGAACACGCGCTGGTGTGCCTCGGCCGAGAGCCGCGTGCCCTCTCTGCCGTTGAGCACCATCGACGCGGCGGTCTTGGACAGCCCTGCTCGCCGCGCGACGTCGGCCAGGGTTGCTCTGTTGCGGCCCATCAGTCCTCCGAATCAGGCGCGGTGCCACGGGCTCCGCTCCTGCTCATCATGATGCGTCGGCACCCGGAGCCCGGCCCCCGGTCGGGTCGGGCGCGGTGTGAACCCGATGTTTCCGGACCGTTGCCAGGTTGTCCTTGACAGCCTCCAGTGTCACGCGCATGCTCTGCTAAATCAGTTTAGCGACCACTTTTGGCGCGTCGGGAGACACTGCCGGTCGCCGCGCTGAACGTCCGTACACGTGCGCGGCGGCGCGACGGTCGCGGCCCTGGTGTCGTGGTCTCTCGCCCGGCGCGAGGGCCCCGGTGGAGCCGTCGCGCGGCCATGGGCCGCCCGACGCGCGGAGGAACATAGGAGTCATGACATGGCAGAAACCCTGACGACATTCCCGCGACGCGGCGCGCTGGTCCTCGCGCCGCTGCTGGTGCTCGGGCTCGCCGCGACGGCGTGCAGCGCGCCGGGGGCCGACCGTTCGTCGACCGCCGGGCCCGACGCCGCCGTCAAGACGGACCTGGGCACCGGGCCGGTCACCCTCCAGATGTACGCGGAGACCGGTTTCCCCCTGGCCAAGGCGCTGGCCGACGAGTTCTCCAAGCAGCACCCGAACGTCACGTTCACCATCCGCGAGGACCAGTTCACGGTCATCGTGGAGAACGCGCCGCGCGTGATGGCCTCGGACAACGCGCCTGACATCATCCGGCTCCCCACGATGGTCGACCTCGTGAAGGACGACCTGCTCAAGAACCTCGACCCGTACGTCACCGCGTACGGCTGGGACAGGTTCCCCGCGTCGCAGCTCGTGCAGTTGCGCGTCGGCGACCAGAAGACCCGGGGGACCGGATCGCTCTACGGCATGGGGCTCGGTTACAGCGTCACCGGCGTGTTCTACAACAAGAAGCTGGCCAGCCAGGTCGGCATGACCCAGCCGCCGGCCACGGTCGCGGAGTTCGAGCAGTTGCTCGCGAAGGCGAAGACCAGCGGGATCCAGCCGATCATGCAGTTCAACAAGAACACCGCCGGCATCAACTTCCCGCACCAGGCGCTGCAGAACCAGTTCGGCGACCCGGCCCAGGTCGCCGACTGGATCTTCCAGAAGCCGGGTGCCACCTTCGACACGCCGGCCGCGCTGAAGGCCACCCAGACCATCCAGAAGTGGGCCCAGGCCGGCTACTTCACCAAGGACGCCAACGCCCTGGACTACGCGGGCATGGTGGGGCAGTTCCAGAAGGGCAACGGCCTGTTCATGTTCAACGGCGACTGGGAGTCGGCCAATCTCGACAAGGCGATGCCCGGCAACGTGGGCTTCTTCCTGTTCCCCGGGGAGGCCGCCGGCGCCAAGCACGTCGCGATGTCCGCCCCCAACACCTTCGGTGTATCCGCGAAGGCCAAGAACCCGGACGCCGCCGCCTTCTTCCTGAACTGGGTCCACACCGACGCCAAGGCGCGGGAGATCGCCGTGACGGTCGGCGGCTCCAGCCCGGGCGGCCCGAGTGACCTCCCGGTGCCGGCCGCCGCGCCGAACACCGTGCTGGCCGAGACCCTCAAGGCGGCGCAGCAGCTCGGGGCCGAGAACGGCGCGGTGGACTTCACCGCGAACGCGACCGGTGGCATCTTCGCCGCCGCGATCACGCCGGAGATGCAGAAGCTGGTCGCCGGCCAGCAGACGCCCGAGGGGTACGTGAAGGCGGTCCAGGCCGAGTACGAGAAGGAACTGTCCCGATGACGTCTGCCCTCGGCAGCGCACCACCCGGGCGGGACGGCCAGGTTGCTCCTGCGGGTCGTACCGCCCGTTCCGCCTCCGCGCGGGCCCACCGACGCCGGTGGGCCCGCGCGGCCGGAACCGGCTGGTTGTACGTCCTGCCCGCCTTCGTGATGTACGCGGTCTTCGTCCTACGTCCCCTCGCCCTGACCGTCCAGTACTCGCTCTACGACTGGAACGGGATCGGCGTGGCCCGCTGGGCGGGCCTGGACAACTACGTCACGGTGTTCACCGACAGCGACCTGCTGAAGATCATCTCCAACGCGATCATCCTGATCGTCTTCTTCAGCCTCATCCCGGTCGCGCTCGGGCTGCTGGTGGCGAGCCTGGTCCGTCGGATCACCACCGGCGCGTTCGGGACCGTGGTCCGGACGATCCTGTTCCTGCCCCAGGTCATTCCCCTGGTGGCGGCCGGCATCGCGTGGAGCTGGCTCCTGTCGACAAACGGGTTGGTCAACCAGGTGCTGCGCGCCCTCGGGCTGGGTGGGGTGGCCCGCGCGTGGTTGGGCGACTTCGACACGGCGCTGCCCGCTGTCGGAGTGATCGGGGCCTGGGTCCTGCTGGGTCTCTGCACGATCCTGCTGGTGACCGGCATGAGCAAGATCGACCCGGCGCTCTACGAGGCCGCCCGTCTGGACGGCGCGGGGCCGGTCCGGGAGTTCCTCGCGGTGACCCTGCCCAGCCTGCGCCAGGAGATCGGGGTCTGCCTCACCGTGACGATCATCGCCGCGCTGGCCAGCTTCGACATCGTCTACATCTCCACCAGCGGTGGTCCGGGCCTGCAGACCACGGTTCCCGGCCTGGAGATCTACCGGCTCGCCTTCTCGCAGCGTCAGGTGGGGCTCGCCTCGGCGCTCGCCGTCGTGCTGATGCTGCTGGTGCTGGCGTTCGTGCTGCCCATCCAGCGACTGACCCGGGGGGAGAAGCCGTGAACCTGAGCCGACGTGAGCAGGTGACCGGGCGGGTGTTCCTGATCGCCCTGATCCTCGTCACCCTGCTGCCGTTCGTGAGCATGCTCTCGGCCGCCCTGCAACCGCGGGGCACCGTGCCCGACGGTCTGGCCTGGCCGTCGGACCCGCAGTGGGGGAACTTCGCGGACGCGTTCACCGCCGCCAACATGGGCGCCCTGCTGCGCTCCAGCCTGCTCATCGTGGCCGGCGTCGTGCCGGTCTCCGTGCTCATCGCCACCATGGCCGGCTTCGGGCTGGGCCAGCTGCGGGTACCCGGTGGCCGGCTCGTCTTCGGCCTGCTGCTGCTCGGCCTCACGCTGCCCTTCGAGGCAGTGGTCACCCCGCTCTACTACCAGATGCAGGACCTCGGCCTCCTCAACACCCGATGGGCCATCATCCTGCCGCTGATCGGCCTCTACATGCCGTTCGCGGTGTTCTGGATGCGTGCCCACTTCACCAACGTGCCGGTCGAGCTGTCCGAGGCGGCCCGTGTGGACGGCAGCAGCACCTGGCAGCTGTTCTGGCGGGTCCAGGTGCCGCTGGCCCGCCCGGCCATCGCCTCGCTGACGATCCTGATGTTCCTGTGGACGTGGAACCAGTTCCTGCTCGCGATCGTCCTCGTCGACGACGCCACCAAACGGACGATGGCCGGGGCGCTCGGCGCGTTCCAGGGCCAGTGGGGCACCGACCTGGTGCTGCTGTGCGCTGGCTCGCTGCTGATCCTCACACCTACCCTGATCGTCTTCCTGATCTTCCAGCGACAGTTCATCAAGGCCCTGATCCAGGGCTCACTGAAGGGATAGGCAGTGGCCACGCAGCCGCAGATCCACGGCGACGTCGACGAGCGCTACGGGCGCGTCGCCGACGCCTTCCGCGACAACTTCACCTCCGGCGGTGAGGTCGGCGCCGCGGTCGCCCTCTACGTGCGGGGCCGCAAGGTCGTCGACCTGTACGGCGGGCTGGCCGACACCCGCACCGGACGCCCCTGGACCGCGCACACGCCGGCCGTCGTCTTCTCCTGCACCAAGGGGATCCTGGCGATCTGCGCGTACCTGCTGGCGCAGCAGGGACGCCTCGACCTCGACGCGCCCGTGACGCGCTACTGGCCGGAGTTCGGCCAGCACGGCAAGGCCGACATCCCCGTGCGGTGGCTGCTCACCCACCAGGCCGGTCTGCCGGCCCTGGACCGGCCCCTGACCCTCGCCGAGGTGCTCGCGTGGGACCCGGTCATCGCGGCGATCGAGGCGCAGACGCCGCTGTGGCAGCCGGGCACGGCACACAGCTACCACTCGATGACGTACGGCTGGCTCGTCGGCGAGGTCATCCGCCGCGTCACCGGTCAGCTCCCCGGCGCGTACCTCCGTGACAGCGTCGCGGGCCCGCTGGGGCTGCGTACCTGGCTCGGGCTGCCCGCCGCCGAGCGCGACAGCGTCGCCTGGGATCTGGCTTCGCCGCCGGACGCCGACCCCTTCGTCGACGCGGTCGCCGAGCGGGGCATCACCATGGGCGGCGCGTACGCCTTCCCCGCGGACGCCGACGGGCTGGTCAGCTTCAACGACCCCGTCATCCAGGCCGCCGGCATCCCGGGCGCGGGCGCGGTGAGCACCGCCGAGGGCCTGGCGCGTCTCTACGCCGCCTGCGTGTCCGACGTGGGCGGCGGACCCCTGCTCACCGGGGCGTCGGTCGACGACGCGGTCGTCGTCCGCGCGCGGGGCCAACAGCGGCACGGTCCGCCCGACACCGGCCAGCGCTGGGGCACCGGCTTCCTGCTGCACTCCGAGCCGGCCCGGCCGCTGCTGGGGGAGCGCAGCTTCGGCCACGACGGCGCCGGCGGCAACCTGGCCTTCGCCGACGCGTACCACGAGGTGGGGTTCGGTTACGTCGTGAACCAGATGTACGGCGCGGGCGACGAGCGCGCCAACCGTCTCACCGCCGCCGTCCGCGCCTGCCTCGACGGCTGACGTAGGCCGCCCCGGTCGGACGGCGAACACCCCCGGGGCGCGCGGTATCCGCGACGCCCCGGGGGTGCCCAGGGGGTGAGCTGAGAGGGGACGGGTCAGCTCGCGGTGCAGGTGGGGGTGCCGGACGGACCGTTGCCGGTGCCCTGGAAGCCGAACTCGGTGCTACCGCCCGCGCCGATCTGGCCGTTGTAGTCGACGTTGCGGAAGTCCACGGTGCCGGACGTTCCGCTGGCCTGCGTGCTCCAGCTGTTGGTGACGGCGGCGCCCGAGGGCAGGGTGATCCGGACCGTCCAACCCTGTACCGCCGTCGAGCCCGCGTTGACCTTGACAGTGGCGACGAAGCCACCGTTCCAGGAGTTCAGCGACACCGAGGCGCTGCAACCGCTACCGGTGGGCGGCGGGGTGGTCGGCGGCGGCGTCGTGGGCGGCGGGGTCGTGGGCGGCGGGGTGGTCGGCGGAGGCGTGGTCGGCGGCGGCGTCGTGGGCGGCGGCGTGGTCGGGGTGCCGCTGCCCGCGTTGAGGGCGTTCAGGACCGAGGTGTACGCCGCCTTCTTGTTGCCCGAACGGTCGAACAGCAGCGGGTTGTCGTTACCGCGCCACGAGTCGCTGTCCCGTACGCCCCACACCGTGATGCCGGTGCAGCGGGGGATGGCCATGCAGGCCCGGGTGACCTGGGCGTACGCGTTGGCCTGGTTCGAGCCCTGGGTGATGTCCAGTTCGGTGATCTGCACGTCCACGCCCAGGTCGGCGAAGCGTTGCAGGTTGGCCTGGTAGTCGCCCGGCACCGAGGTGCCCAGGTGGGACTGGAAGCCGACGCAGTCGATCGGTACACCGCGGGACTTGAAGTCGCGGACCATGTTGTAGATGCCGGTGGACTTCGCGTTGATGCCGTCGGTGTTGTAGTCGTTGTAGCAGAGCTTGGCGCC